>QMMT01000066.1 GCA_003647385.1 Deltaproteobacteria bacterium | reverse complement strand
GATAATGCAACCATTAGCGTGGAGCTGATTAACCCCATTGCAATGGAAAAAGAGCTCAGGTTTGCCATCCGAGAAGGTGGTCGTACCGTTGGCGCCGGTGTTATCGGTGAAATTATAGAGTAAAGGTCCAAAGGAGTTTACAGTGGACAGAGTAAATATTGCTCTTGCCTGTACAGAGTGCAAGAGAAGAAATTATACAACGACTAAAAATAAGCGGAAAACTCCAGATAAAATGGAGTTTAAGAAATATTGTAAATTTTGTAACAAGCATGTAATGCACAAAGAAACAAAGATAAAATAACAAAAGTTTGCAGGTCAGTAGCTCTAATTGGCAGAGCGCCAGACTCCAAATCTGGATGTTGGGGGTTCGACTCCCTCCTGACCTGCCACATTTATGATTTTGTAATCTAAATTTGAAAAAATAATTTAGGTTACAAAGGAAAGCTTAGGAACTGTATGTCAAAATTACAGAAAAAAAAGCCTATAAGTGAAAAGAAAAAGCAAAGGGCTGTATCAGAGAATACAACTGCTTCATCTGTAAGCTCTTCAGGTTTTTCAAGTTCAAAATCGACAATAGGAGCAAGTGCTTTAAAAGCAAAGCCGGAAAAAAAATTGGCAGATGCAACGTCTGGTGAGCCAAATGTTTTCCAGAAAGCAATGGATTTTTTTAGAGAAGTCAAGATGGAATTAAAAAAGGTTACTTGGCCGACTAGAAAACAGACCACCGGGACAACCATTGTTGTGATAATTTTTGTTTTTGTTATTGCAGTTTTTCTGGGGCTTTTTGATTTAGGCCTTTCAAAGCTTGTTCAGGTTGTCCTGACATAAAACAAGGGAAGTAACATGTCTCTAAAATGGTATGTTGTACATGTGTATTCAGGTCATGAGCAAAAAGTAAAAATTGCTTTGGAGGAAAAAATTAAAGCTTCCAAACATCCTGAAAAATTTGGTGAGATTCTTATCCCAACGGAAAACATTGTTGAGCTTGTCAATGGGAAGAAAAGGGAATCTTCAAGAAAATTTTATCCTGGGTACATTCTGGCCAGGTTGCATTTGGACAATGAGACATGGCATATTGTAAGTTCAACTGCAAAGGTTACCGGTTTTTTAGGTGGAAAAAATAAACCGGCACCCATCAGTGACAGAGAGGCTCAAAGTATTGTTGATAAAATGCAGCAGGGCAAGAATAAGCCTCAGCCAAAATACTTTTTTGAACTCGGAGATGAAATCAGGGTTATTGACGGACCATTTGCAAGTTTCAATGGTACAGTAGAAGATGTATCGCCTGACAAGGAAAAAATTAAAGTTTTGGTAAGTATTTTTGGACGTGCAACCCCTGTAGAGCTGAATTTTATACAGGTTACCAAGATATAATTATAGTGTGGCTAAATAGTTTAAGTTTCAGGAGTTAAAAACAATGGCAAAAAAAGTAATGACACAAATAAAGCTTCAGGTTGAAGCAGGAAAAGCCAATCCATCTCCTCCCATCGGACCTGCATTAGGTCAGCATGGCGTCAATATTATGGATTTTTGTAAGGCTTTTAATGCTAAGACAGCTAATGACACAGGATCTATTATCCCCGTCGTCATCACTGTATACAAAGACAGATCATTTAGCTTTATTACAAAAACGCCACCGGCATCAAGACTGCTGTTGGCTGCAGCAAAAATTAAAAAGGGATCTGGTGAACCCAATCGGGATAAGGTTGGAACGGTTACCAGGGATCAACTGGTTGCGATTGCCGAAACCAAAAAAGAAGACTTAAATGCCTCAGATATTGATGCTGCTGTAAAAATTATTGCAGGTACAGCAAGAAGCATGGGGATAGAAGTAGTTTAACTTTAAGTAAAAGAGTGATAAAAATGCCAAAGCGGAGTAAAAAACATACAGAAGCACTTAAAAAGATCGATAGAACGGTTCAATACGAGCCACTGAATGCCTTGGAACTTGCCGTTTCTGCAAGTCATGTAAAGTTCGATGAAACAGTTGATATGGCCGTAAGGTTAGGCGTTGATCCGCGGCATGCTGATCAAATGGTTCGGGGGACGGTTATCTTGCCCAACGGGCTTGGTAAAGAGGTAAAAGTATTGGTTTTTGCAAAGGGTGAGAAAGAAAAAGAGGCCCTGGATGCAGGGGCTGATTTTATTGCTGATAAAGAGACCATTGAAAAGATTCAAAATGGATGGTTTGGGTTTGATAAAGCCATTGCAACACCAGATATGATGGGCTCTGTTGGAAAGCTGGGAAGGATCTTAGGACCTCGTGGACTGATGCCGAATGCCAAAACGGGAACCGTAACCTTTGAACTTGAAAAAGCAATAAATGAAGTAAAATCAGGGAAAATCGATTTTCGAGTAGAAAAAGCAGGGATTGTCCATGTACCTGTCGGAAAAATTTCTTTTGGAGCCGAAAAATTAACAGAGAACGCCAAGGCTTTTCTAGAGAAATTATCGGCACTGAAACCTGCCTCAAGCAAGGGAACTTACTTTAAAAGTATCACTGTTTCTTCAACAATGGGACCGGGTATAAAAGTAGATCCGGTGTTGATCAAATAGGGTGATCAAATAGAGTTTTAAAAACCTGTCACAGACAGTAGGCGTGCTTTGTTATATTACAAGCATATAATCGGATTTGCCGGCCTGCCGAGACAGAAAAATTAATATAATTTTGTTTTGGTTTAGTTGGCACCTTCGATAAAAAATATAATGTATGAAAGGAGGTGTAAAAAAAATGCTGAATATTTCCCAAAAAAAAGAACAGGTCAAAAGACTGGCAAAAGAGTTTTCAGAATCTGAAATCTCCATACTGGTTGACTATAAAGGCTTGGATGTATTGAAAATAACCGATCTTCGTGCACAGCTCAGAAATGAGGGTGTCCGGATGGAAGTGGTTAAAAATACATTGTTGGATAGAGCATCCCAGGGCACAGATGCGGCCTTGATGAAAGATTTTTACAAGGGGCCCAATGCCATTGTTTTATCTGCCGATGATCCGGTTGCTCCAGCAAGGATTTTAGTTAATTTCGCTAAAGACAATGACAAACTTGAGATTAAAGCAGGTGCGCTATCCGGAAAGCTTCTAACCATTGAAGAGATAAAACAATTAGCAAAAATGCCATCCAGAGATGAACTTCTTGGTAAACTGGTTTACACGCTTAATGCGGTTCCAACCTCATTTGTTAATGTTCTTTCCGGTGTTCCCAGATCGTTTGTTAATGTTCTTAATGCAGTTAAAGATCAAAAAGAAACTGCATAAGCAGTTTTATTTATAATTTTTTTTAAAATATATTTTTATAGTTTTATTTAGGAGAAGAAAATGGCCGATATTACAAAAGAAGATGTAATTGAATTTATATCCAATATGAGCGTCCTTGAACTTTCTGAACTTGTAACAGAGTTTGAAGATAAATTTGGTGTAACTGCTGCAGCCCCTATGGCCTTTGCAGCTGGTGCAATGCCTGCCGGTGATGCAGGTGCCGCTGAGGAAGAACAGACTGAATTTGATGTTATTCTTGAAACGTTTGGTGACAAAAAGATTAATGTTATCAAAGAAGTAAGAGCACTTACAGGACTGGGCCTGAAAGAAGCAAAAGCGGTTGTCGAAGAAGCACCAAAACCGATTAAAGAAGGCGTTTCCAAAGAAGAAGCCGAGAAAGTTAAAGAACAATTAGAGGGAGCCGGAGCACAGGTTTCTATAAAATAATTCGCGTTTTAGGTGCTCAGATTTAGGTCAGATTTGGCTGGTTTGATCAGAAATAGTAAACTATTTCGAGGCCAGTTTTTATGATTTGGCGTGATTGAAAAGCGGCCAAAGGTGGCCTGAAGATGAGATGCATAAAATTTATGCGGGGGCAAGGCAATGGTGCCATGCCTCCGCTTTTACGGTTGGAAAAACTTAAGTTTCAGGAGATATCATGACCGGAAGTCTTTTGATAAATAAGCGTATTAGAAAAGCGTTTGGCAGTAGAAAAAAAATTATTGATATTCCTGATTTAATAGGGATGCAAAGGGATTCTTATGAGAGTTTCCTTCAAAGAGATGTCCCGGCTGAAGACAGGGAAGAAAAAGGACTCCATGCCGTTTATAAATCTGTGTTTCCTATCAAGGATTTTACAGATACATCATCTTTGGAATATGTCTCTTATTCCTTTGGCGAATCAAAGCATTCCATGAAAGAATGCACCTCAAGAGGAATGACCTATGATATTCCGATAAATATCAAGGTCAGACTTGTCGTGTATGATTTCGATAAGGAAACAGGGCTTTCGACCATTCGTGATATTAAGGAACAAGAAATTTATTTTGGTACAATACCATTGATGACCCGACAGGGTACCTTTATTATAAATGGTACTGAAAGAGCCGTAGTCAGCCAGTTGCACAGATCATCAGGTGTGTTTTTTGACCATGATAAAGGAAAGAAATATTCCACTGGTAAAATTATTTACAGCGCCAGGATCATTCCTGTCCGCGGGTCCTGGATTGATATGGAAATTGATATCAAGGACATTGTTTTTATCAGAATCGACAGGCGCCGCAAATTCCCTGTCTCTATCCTTATTAAGTCCTTTGGTTATACCAGTGAAGAAATCTTGGATTTTTTCTATGATAAAGAACATATTATTAAAAAGAAAGGATCGTTTTTTAAACAGTTTTTCCCACAAAACCTGCAACGGCAGAGAACCAGTTTTGATATTAAATCTCCGAAAACAGGAGAAGTGATTATTAAACAGGGAAGAATTTTTACAAAACGCGCCTTAAAACAGCTGGAAGAAGAAGGTCTTGAGTATATTCCTATTCTGGATAATGAATTGATCGATAAGGCCTTTGCCGAAAATATTCTTGATGAAGAGACAAAGGAAATTTTATTTAAAGCCGGAGATCTGATTACAGAAGAAACGTTTGAGGTCATCGAGGAAAAAGATCTTAAAACGTTTAATATTCTTTGTGTGGATACCAGAAGTTCAGATGCCATGAGGAAAACGCTTCTTGCAGATAAAATTTTGAATAAAGAAGAAGCCTTAATGGATATCTACAGGCGGCTTCGACCTGGAAACCCGGCAACGATGGAAGTGGCTCAGGATTTTGTTGATCACCTCTTTTTCAGGCAGGCCTATTATGATTTGTCTAAAGTGGGACGACTGAAAATGAATCATCGCCTCGGTGTTGATACCAAGATCGATGTAAAAACCCTGCGAAAAGAAGATGTCCTGTTAACCGCTGCAACCTTGATTGAACTCAAAGATACCCAGGGTAAAGTAGATGATATTGACCACTTGGGTAATCGAAGAGTCCGGGCCGTTGGAGAACTTCTTCAAAATCACTATAGAATCGGACTTGTCAGGATGGAGAGGGCCATTAAGGAAAAAATGAGCATGCAGGAAGTGGATGCCATGATGCCCCATGATTTAATCAATCCCAAACCCGTTTCAGCGGTTGTTAGGGAATTTTTTGGGACCTCCCAGTTGTCCCAGTTCATGGATCAGACCAACCCTTTGAGTGAAACCACTCATAAAAGGAGATTGTCAGCTCTTGGACCCGGTGGTTTGACAAGGGAAAGAGCAGGCTTTGAAGTCAGAGATGTTCACCCCTCTCATTATGGAAGAATTTGTCCCATTGAAACACCGGAAGGACCGAATATCGGTTTGATCGTTTCTTTGTGTACCTATGCCCGTGTGAATGATTTTGGCTACATAGAAACACACTTCAGGATTGCCAGTGAAGGGAACGCTTCCAAGGAAATTGTGCATTTAACAGCCTTTGCAGAAAATGACCATCCAATAGCCCAGGCCAACGCGCCCTTGGACGTTGATGGTAATTTTATCAATCCCCTGGTCTCATCACGGGTTGCCGGTGAATTTGAAATGATTGAAAACCAGGATGTAAAATTCATGGATGTTTCACCAGATCAATTGGTCTCTGTGTCAGCCGCTTTAATTCCGTTTCTTGAAAACGATGATGCCAACAGGGCGTTGATGGGTTCCAATATGCAGCGCCAGGCTGTTCCGTTGATCAGGAGTGAAGCACCCCTGGTCGGCACGGGAATGGAAAGTGTTGTGGCAAGGGATTCCGGCGTGACCATTGTTGCTGATTACGATGGTGTGGTTGTTGACGTGGATTCCAAACGGATTGTGGTCCGGAATGATGAAATAAAAGGGGAGACGTTTGAGAAAGCAGTATCCATATATGAGTGTTCAAAGTTTGTCCGCTCTAATCAGAACACCTGTTTTAATCATCGTCCCATTGTAGTGAAGGGTGAAAAAGTTAAGAAAGGTCAGGTTATTGCAGATGGTCCTTCCACTGAGATGGGTGAGTTAGCTCTGGGTAAAAATGTGACGGTTGCGTTTATGCCCTGGGATGGATACAATTATGAAGACTCTATACTGGTGAGTGAGCGGCTGGTAAAAGATGGTGTTTATACGTCTGTTCATGTTGAAGAGTATGAAGTTCTGGCCCGGGACACCAAATTGGGTAAAGAAGAAATAACCCGTGATATTCCTAATGTGGGTGAAGAGGCCTTAAAGGACCTTGATGAAAGCGGTATCATTCGTCTGGGAGCGGAAGTGATATCCGGAGATATCCTTGTGGGTAAAATTACACCAAAAGGAGAGACTCAGCTCTCCCCTGAAGAAAAATTGCTGCGGGCTATTTTTGGTGAGAAAGCAGGAGATGTAAAAGATACGTCCCTTTGTGTGCCACCGGGTGTGAAAGGTAAGGTTATTGATGCCAAGGTATTTTCAAGAAGGGGTCTAACAAAGGACGATCGTACAAGATTCATTGAAGATGATGAAATAGAAAGGCTTGAAAAAGACCGGGATGACGAGATTAAAATCATCTCTGCTGTGGCAAGGGAAAAAGTTGAGTCCATTCTCATGGGCAAGAAGGTGATCACGGGTCTTGAAAAGACAGGAAAGGTCCTGGTCAAATCAGGTACCAAGGTGAAATCCGGCCTTTTTAAAGGTATTCCGGTTTCTGTGCTTGTCAACGTTGCCGTAAAAGATGCGGTGATCACTGAAAAGGTACAGGTCATACTGGAGAGTGCACAAGACCAGATTAAAAAGGCAAGAGAACATTTTAATAGACAGGTATCCCGATTTGAAAAGGGGGATGATCTTCCTCCTGGTGTGTTAAAGATGATCAAAATCAGTGTTGCCTTGATACGGGTTCTCTCTGTCGGTGATAAGATGGCGGGTCGACATGGAAACAAGGGAGTTGTTTCCAGGATATTAAGGGTGGAAGATTTACCCTACTTTGAAGACGGCAGACCTGTCGATATGGTGCTTAATCCTTTAGGTGTTCCCTCCCGTATGAATGTGGGTCAGATATTAGAGATTCATCTGGGTCATGCGGCTTTCGGCCTGGGGCAGCGAATTAATGAATTGCTGAGCCAGATGAAACTGACCCAGTTAAGGAAAAAAGTCATTGAGATTTTCTCTTTAACCGAAGTTCAGAAAGCAAATAAGAGAGAAGATACTCTGGTAAAAAAGATCAAAAAAATGTCAGACAAAGAGCTTGTTGATTTTGCATCCTTTTATAAAAACGGTGTCCACATGGCAACCCCGGTGTTTGATGGAGCCAGTGAAGAAGAGATCAAAAAACTGATTGATATTGCAGGATTTGATGTGTCTGGTCAATCAGTGCTTTACGACGGCAGGACCGGTGAAGCTTTTGATAAAATGGTAACCGTTGGGACCATGTATATGCTCAAACTCCATCATCTGGTGGATGATAAACTTCATGCGCGTTCCATAGGCCCTTATTCCCTGGTGACTCAGCAGCCATTGGGTGGTAAGGCCCAGTTCGGTGGACAAAGGCTTGGAGAGATGGAAGTCTGGGCCATGGAAGCTTATGGTGCAGCCCATGCGTTACAGGAATTTTTGACGGTTAAATCCGATGATATGACGGGACGAACCCGGATGTATGAAAAAATAGTAAAAGGCCAGAACGTTCTTGAGCCTGGAATGCCTGAATCTTTCAGGGTTCTTACCAAAGAGCTGAACAGCCTTGGTTTGGATATGAATCTTTTAGAAGGTATTAGATAAGGAGAAGACATTGGATAAT
>QMMT01000065.1 GCA_003647385.1 Deltaproteobacteria bacterium | reverse complement strand
TGTTAAGAAAATGAAAACGTCTGCTGAAGATGATATCGAAGCTTTTCTCGTACAACCTGTGGTATCAGGGAAAAGAGAGTTTGTTGCCGGCATGTTCAAAGATCCCCAGTTTGGCCCGGTCATTATGTTTGGTCTGGGGGGGGTATTGACTGAAGCGTTAAAAGATATTGTTTTTAAAATTGCACCGTTAAATGATGTAGATATGGATGATATGTTTGAACAATTATCCTCAAAAACGCTTTTAAATGCTTTTCGGGGTGAAAAAAAAGTCAATAAAACGGCCATTAAAAGCATCCTTAAAAGCCTGTCAGATATTGCAAAGGCTTTTCCGGATATCAAAGAGATCGATATTAATCCTCTGATTATACAGCCTGACGGGTCTCCTGTTGCCGTGGACGGTCTGATAGTGCTGGAAAGGGCAAGAGAAGAGAAACAAAAATCTTCTGATATTGATTTGAAAAAACTTGCATCCTGTTATTATCCAAAATCCATCGCCTTTATCGGGGCATCTGCCACTCCTGGAAAATGGGGGCATATGCTGTTAACCAACACCTTGTCCAGAGAATTTAAGGGTAAGGTTTACCTGGTAAACCCCAAGGGAGGAAAAATCACCGGGCGGCATGTGTATAAAACCATCACTGAAATTGAAGAGGATGTTGAGCTGGCTGTTGTGACCATACCGGCAGACCATGTCATTGATTTGATCCCGGATTTAAAAAAGAAACATGTCAAAGGTATTCTTCTCATCACTTCCGGATTCAGGGAGGTGGGAGGTGTTGGTGTAACATTAGAAGAAAAACTGGTGAAAGCTGCCAAAGATGCCGGAATATTGATCCTTGGGCCCAACACCATGGGGGTATGCAATCCTCATATTGATTTTTACTGCTGCGCAGCCCATGCCTATCCCCTGCCCGGATCAACAACCCTTGTAAGCCAGTCAGGAAATATGGGGACCCAGCTTCTGGCTTTTGCCGAGCAGCAGGATATCGGTATCCGGGCTTTTTCAGGATCGGGAAATGAGGCCATGGTTACCATTGAGGATTATATGGAATCCTTTGAGATTGATGACCTGACAAGAACGGTGGTTCTTTATATTGAGAGCGTAAAGGATGGCTCAAGATTTTTCAAAAGTGCGTCAAGGGTGTCGATGCAAAAACCTGTGGTGGTGTTAAAGGGCGGCAGGACCCGTATGGGTGTAAGGGCAGCGTCAAGCCATACCGGGGCCATGGCCTCGGATACAAAAGTATTTGATGCCGCCTGCAGGCAGGCAGGCATTATCCAGGTGGATCAACCCATGGAACTTCTGGATCTGTCTGCTGTGTTTTCATCCCTGCCCCTGCCAAAGGGAAACCGGGTGGCTATTATGACCCTGGGCGGAGGCTGGGGGGTGATCACAACAGATCTTTGTGCAGAATATGGACTCAAGATCCCAAAGCTTTCAGAAGGTATTATTGAACGGCTTAACAGGATTCTGCCACCGTTCTGGAGCCATGGAAATCCCGTGGATATTGTGGGAGAAAATGATCCTGATATTCCTAAAACCTGTTTGGAAGAACTGCTCAAATGGGATGGGTGTGATGCGGTTATCCACCTGGGTATCCATGGAAAAAGGGTTCTGGTCAACTCTATGATTGAATCAGTATGTAAAACAGACCCTGATATTGATAAGGCTGCGGCACAAGTTTTTAAGGAGTCGATCCTGCAATTTGAAGAGGCTTATACCCAATATGTGGTCAAATTAACCCATAAGTATGAAAAGCCGGTTCTGGGGGTAAGCCTTTTAACCGATGAAATCAGCAAAACTCTTTACAGGGTAGAGGGATATGAATATAAGAGTGTGTTTTTCCCCTCCCCTGAAAGAGCTGTAAAAGCACTTTGGGGGATGTGTCAGTATAATGCGTGGCGTAAAAGCCACTCTTAAGGGGTATTAAATTTTAAACAAATTTAATTGTTTGCCTTCGGCTGCAAGCTGGATGTTTGCCTGTTCCAAGTTTGTTTTGCTGGATATGACAGCGGTTCCTTTTTGTGCTTCATCAATGGCAAAATATTTTTTGGCAATACTCCGGACTCTTTTTTTATCAAGCCGCAACAAAGCATCCTTGAACTGCTGGCGGATATCATCGTTGAGTTTCGTGATATCCCTGTAAAAAGCTTTCATCGCTGAGGGGCCGGGAGTTTCGGGCTTATCAATTTCAGAGCAGACCTGTAAAATAGCTTCTTTAACATCGGTCTTTGAATAGTCCCCGTTGATAATAAAGTTACAGGCATTTTTATAGACATCCAGAGTTCTTTTGATATGGGGGTCTCTGTATGATCCAAATGAAAAAATTCCCTCTTCTGTGTTATAGATCGCAAATCCGCCGTATGCCCCGCCTTTCTCCCTGATTTCCCGGTGAAGATAAAGAGATCTTAAGATTTTACTGATGACGGCAAGCCCGGGCGAGTCCTCATGGGTAATTCGGACCGTTTTAAAAGACTGTCCCACAAAAGAAACCGATGTATTGGTATACCAGCCATCATAGGGCGATTCATCTTTAAAGGATATAGCGGGTGTGAAAAAAGATTTTTCAACACTGTTTGAAAGATGCTCATGTATGGATTTAATTCTATTTTCGGCAATCAATAGAGATGGTTTATCCCCAATCACAGCTGGTTTGAGATTCCCCTTTTTTAAAATAGACCGGGCAATTCTGACCAGGTTTTTCGAAAGAGTCTCAAGAATGGTATTCTTATGGTCGGTTGTTTTGAATTGCTCAGTAATCTCTTTGATGAATTGATATTGGGCAATGCCATGCCAGAGTTCATTAATATACGAGGCTTTTGAAAAATGTCTTGTGGCAAGGGAAATGGCATACCGGTGACCGGTTGAAACAATGGAGGCTTCCATCCCTGCCTGATACTGAAGTAAAAGGCTTTTCAATCTTTCAAAATCATGGAAGCTGTAGTCTTCAATAAATTCTTTGATTAAATCAAACATATTTTCAATATTTCTGTCCAGCGCCTTCCCCTGGATGGCAAGAAATGAATGGGATTCAGCCTCTTTTGAAAAATAAGATCCGGAAAAAGGAGAAAGCGCTATCCCTCCGGTATAAAGATCCATGAGTTTTGCTATTTTATCATAAGCATTTTTTTTAGTACCACTGTTTGTGAATGACTGACAGAAAAAGGGTACCAGGCCAAACAGATCCTCTGGGATATTGCCGGCACCCATGGGGCAGGTAAAATAAAGGATGTCGGAAGTTGCTTTGTCATAGCAGGTGGAAAGCGTAATATCCTGAATTATGTCTGGTTTTATAATTTCTATTTCCGGCGGCACATCAACAAGATCCAATGTCGGCAGGATTGAAACATCCTCTTCTTTCTCCTGGAGTGCTTCAAGGGTTTTGGCATCTTTTCTGATTTGTTCAAGGTCCTGATCTGTCATTGTTTTTAAAAGATTTTTAAGTTCTTTTTTTGTCTCTTTGATCGTTTTTTGCTCAAGATCGCTGTCCGGTTCAAGGGTGAAAAGAACTCTGTGGGGATTTTCAAGAAAATAGTGTCGTAATTTATTTTCAAGGAATCCGCCTTTTTTTATCTCCTCTTTCAGCCTGTCCAGATCACTGTCAATATTAATACAGGAAACCGGATTTCCATCATGAATGACTGTGCCGGCAAATGAAAGGAGTAGCTTTATACCAAAAGGGTAAGGCGTATTGGTGATCTCTTTTCTATGAAATTCAATCTGGTGGATGGCAGAATCAATCAAATTCTTCTCAATTCCATTATCGGCAATCTCTTTAAGGGTTGAGAAGATGATACTCTCCACTTTTTTAACAGAATCCTTGGCAATGTCCTTCAAACCACAGGAAAACATGGTGTCCCGGTTGTCCGGGTCAAACCCTGTTGAATCTGATAAGGCAGATCCCAAAGATGAGTCGATCAATGCTTTTCTTAAAGGAGAGGCTGAGTTGCCTAAAAGAATCTGTTCCAGAATAGTCAGAACAAGGATTTCAAAAGAATCTTTGACATCACAGGCCAGCCAGGCCACGCAAGCCTGATATTTTTTTGATATATCGTCCGGATCTGAATAGGCATAGGCCTGGGTTATTGTTTTGGAAGCGTTCCATCTGGGCTGCGCCGGGACTTTTGAATCTATTTCAATTTTTTCAAAGTCATTGAGTACTTTTTCACAAATGAATGAAAGGCTTTCTTCTAATGGCAGATTCCCATAGGTATAAAAATACGCGTTGGACGGATGATAATATCTGGCATGGAAGTCTTTCAGATTTTCCCAGGTAAGGTTAGGAATATCAGCAGGCTCACCCCCTGAATTGTTCCGGTAGGTTGTATCCGGGTAGAGAGCAGAAAGCAAAGATCTTCCCAATACCTGGCCTGGCGATGACATGGCCCCTTTCATCTCATTATAGACAACTCCTTTGTATTCAAGTTCAATCTCATCACCCTCATTTTTAAGGATTTCCAGGCGATGGCCTTCCTGCTTGAAGCTTAATTCATCAATCCGTGGAAAAAAGGCGGCGTCAAGGTAAACCGTCATCAGGTTGTAATAATCTTTTTTGTTTTGGGTGGAGAAAGGATACATGGTCCAGTCTGAGGCGGTAAAGGCATTCATAAACGTCGACAGGCTTCTTTTAATCATGGAAAAAAACGGATCACGGACATGGAACTCTTTTGACCCGCATAACACGGTATGTTCAAGGACATGGGCAACACCGGAAGAATCCGTTGGAACTGTTCTGAAAAAAACACCAAAAGTATTTTCCTTATCTTTATTTACAATATGGATATGCCGGGTTTTTGTTTTTATATGCTCAAGTTGAATCATTTGTGAATCAATGGTTTCAAGCGACGTAATTTTAGTTATGATATATCCGCAAAGTTCCTGGCCCTGTTTAAATGAAATGTTTTCCATGTAAGTATTTTTCCCCTTTACACCTTTTTGTAAATGCCGCGTTTTACTCGTTTAATTCTCTTTATCTTATCCAGCCTGAAAATAATATTTCTCAGTTTTTTTTCCTCAAATCCCGTGGCAGCTTTAATTGTTTTAAAATTGGTGCCTTCAGGGTGATTTGCAAACACATCGAGAACAATGGAAGACGCACTCTTTTTCTTTAACCCTGGTTTTGGCCTCTTTTTTGCTGCGCCGGATTTTTTTTGATAAAGTAATTGTTCCAGCTTATCAAGCCTGCCGTGTAACAGGGTGATATCTTCTTTTGTCGGGATATCAAGCCTGTGCAACAGCATTTTTACAAAGCCTTCCCAATTGGTTCCAAGTTCTTGTTTCTCTACCATGATAAGCCTCCTCAAGAAAAGGTTTATTGTTGATACGAAAACCATAGAAAAATTAAGTTTAAACTACAGGTAAAACAGTCTGGTTTGTATTGGTTGTTGAAACTTATTTATTGTTGAAGTATAACCATAATAATTACTTACACGGCAAAAGAAAGTCAAGTAGTAATTTTTTAAGAAGATTGTTTAAGAAACCAGAGGGTTAGACCATGACACATCCCGGGCAGCTGTTAAACCAAAAAAAATTGTATGCCGGTAAAGAATTGGGGCAGAATTTTCTGTCAAATCCCGGAACAGCAAAAATGATTGTTGAAAAATTAAGACTATCAAATGAGACCCGGGTTTTGGAAATCGGGCCGGGCTTAGGTGCCCTGACGATCCCTATAGCTCAGACAGCAGCCCATGTGACGGCTGTTGAGAAGGATTCACGTCTGATACCCCTTTTACAGCAGGAAATTGATAATGAAAATTTAAAAAATGTAACCCTCATCAACAAGGACATTTTTAACATTAATTTAAAAGAGATGGCCCGGGACAAAAAGCTTGTAGTCATAGGAAATCTTCCCTATAATATTTCTTCACAAATTTTATTCAGACTGGTTGTAGAGAGAAGTTGTATAGAAAAGGCATTTTTGATGTTTCAAAAAGAACTGGCAAAAAGGATTATTGCCCCTCCGGGTGGAAGGGATTATTCAAGACTGTCCGCAGTGGCTCAATATGCAGCTGATATCAGTTTTGTAACACAAATCGGACCCTCATCGTTTTTCCCAAAACCCGAAGTTGATTCTACTATTTTAGAATTCAACTTTTTTGAAACAAAAGAATTTAATCAGGAACAGGAAAAAGTGTTGTTTAATGTCATTAAAGCGGCTTTTTCAAAGCGAAGAAAAACATTAAAAAATTCAATGACCGGTGGTGAGTTTGAGTTTAAAAAGCAGTTTGTTGTCACTGCATTGGAGGTAGCAAAAATAGATGCTAATAGAAGGGCGGAAACACTAACCGTGGAAGAATTTAAATCTCTTGCTAAGGCAGTCTGGAAAACAAGTTGAAGGAATTTGATGATGAACACAAAAATTTCCATTGATAATCTGATAGAAATTATCAGGACCGGCGGGAAAATAAAAACCGGTGTAGATGTCTATAATAAAAAGGGAACGCTGCTTCTGGATAAAGATGTTCTTGTTGAAAAAATCAAGATTCTTGAAATTATTAAAGACAATGGTATTAACTCGGTGCCGGTCAATGCCGCTTTGAATGGTGGTCTCTGGGATGGTGAAGGCAATCTGATTAATGTAAATGCAGATGGATTGATCGATTCTGCAGAATCGGGTTCCGGGGTAATATCAGAGCCTGTGATTGAAAGCCCGGAAAATGATTCTGTTTTTCCGGATGTTGCCACCAATGAGATTGAAATGAGGCTGCTTGAAATCGAAGAAATTAAGGAACAGGCAGCCCAAAAGTATACTGAAGCAAAACAAAGCATTAAAAAGGTTTTAACAGATATAAAAAGCACAGGAGGCCAATTTGATTATGACGAAGTACAGAGCAATGTTTCCGAACTGGCCAATTTCCTTGTTGTTAAGGATAATCCTTTTTCTTACCTGACCCAGGAGATCTTTTCATATGATGAGTATTTATATAATCATTCCATTAATGTCTGTACAATAGGAACAGCCGTCCTCAACCAGTTTAATAAGCATTTTTCAGGGGTTGTTGATGAGTTGTTAAAAGGAAATACATCAGAAATTTACAATCCCTTTGAAAAGGAGAGCAAAAAACAGGATAAATCCTTTACCTGTTATTATTCCGATGACTTAAGTGATATTTCCCTTGGTTTTTTCCTTCATGATATGGGGAAAATTATTGTCCCCGATGAAATATTAAATAAAGAAGGCCGATTGACAGAAATTGAGTTTGATGAAGTAAAAAAGCACTCCTATGAATATGGCAGCAACCTTCTTGATAAAAATCATATTAAAAACTCTGCCATCAGAAATATTATAAAATATCATCACGCCCCTTTATATGAGGGGGAAGAAAGATGCTATCCCATTGACAAAAAACATACTGAGATTCCGCTCTATACAAAGATCTGCAAACTGGCGGATATCTATGATGCCATGACATCCAAAAGGTGTTATAAGGAAGCAATTAATCCCATCAGTGTGGTGACTCGATTATTCAGGGACTATGCGAAAAAAGACCATATGCTTCAGTATATTCTTCATGCATTTGTTAAAAGTATCGGAATTTATCCGCCCGGCAGTATTATTTTTTTAAGAAACGGTCAAATGGCGTATGTTCTTGAAAGTAAAGGTCCCATAGTGCTTCCGTTTACAGATGAAACTGAAAAAACCTTAACCCATAAACCCGATCCCATTGATATCAGTGCAACGGACACTGAAGAATCAAAAAAGGTGGACAACAGAAGAAGTGTAAAAGCACCCAAAGATGTGTATGACATGCTTCCCCCCTATATAAAAAAAATAATTGATTGATCTCAAGAATTGATACGATTCTTTGAATCAGGACATTTAGATTGAACTATTATATGGATTGAAAGGACGTTTTATGATTAGAGCAAATGAAAATTATAATAAATTAAAAGCATCTTATCTTTTTTCAGATATTGCAAAGAGAGTGGATGAATATCAACGGAAAAATCCAAATGCACACATTATCAGGCTGGGAATTGGTGATGTGACAAGAGCGCTTGTTCCTGCGGTTATTAAGGGATTCCATGAGGGTGTGGATGAAATGGCCAGTGATGCTACATTCAGGGGGTATGGTCCGGAACAGGGA
>QMMT01000064.1 GCA_003647385.1 Deltaproteobacteria bacterium | reverse complement strand
GATATTCATATCATCTTCAGCTACAAGAATTTTAATGCGATTCATGTTGTTTTATCCTTATTGTAAAGCAGCTGCCGTTACCCGGCATGGGATCAAAGATAAGGTCTCCTTCAAGATCTGTCAGGATCTGGCGTGCAATGCTCAACCCCAAACCTGACCCCGGCTGCTGTGAGGTTAAGGAATTATCCACCCTGTAAAATTTTTCAAACACGGCCTGCCTCTGCGCTTTTGGAATACCCGGCCCATCATCACAAATTTTTAAAAAAATAAAGGCCTCTTCTTTTTCTAGAATAAATTTGATAAATTTTCCTTTACCGGCATATTTTAAGGCATTGTCCAGCAGGTTCAAGATCACCTGCTCCATGGCATCCCGATCTGTTTTAATATGATAATCCCCTTTGTCAACCTGTGTAATAATCTCAATACCCTGACTCTCAATTCTGAGGCTGTGGGCCTGGATTATCTGATCTAATAACTGATCCATTTCAAAGGTTGTCAATCGATATGCTTTTTTGCCCTGTTCAAGTTTCCCGAAATCAAGCACATTATTGATCAATCTTGTCAACCGTTCACTTTCATTAACAATAACCGACAGATAGGTTTGAATTTTAGCTGAATCTTTAATTCTTTTTGAAAATAAAAGTTCTGCATACATTCTGATACTGGTCAAAGGTGTTTTCAATTCATGGGATACCGAAGAGACAAAAGATGTTTTTTGTCTGGCATCTTTCATATTTTGAAGGGTTAGACGGGTCAGAAGAATTCCCCCCGATATAATGGCAGTTATAAAGATACCCAATAAAAGAATAGAGATCATTAGAAAACCCCGATTTGACCCAAACCCCTTGTCTTTGATGAAGACAGCGATTTGCCAGTGGGGCAGTAGATTTGATATGAGAACAACTTCAATTGGTTTCTCTTTGGGGTCTGCCACCCATCTTCCAGACTGGTGCATAAAATCACCATTTCCATCCAACATAACCAGGGCGGCTCCTTTTTCTGAAATTCCTGGAAAATCAACCACCAGCCTTGACAACAAGGTCATCAATTCCAATTCAATCCCATACACCGGTCCATTCTCATGTTTTTGCACCCAGCCCAGGATGCTCAGCCGATTTTCATTAAACCAGGGAATCCATCCTGCCTTTTTAGTCAATTGGTATTTAGTTTCATCCGAAAAAAAAGCCTGCTGATCTGAAGCCGGTGCTTTTTGCACAACTCTTGACAGGGCGACAAGTTTTTGCCGGGATGATTTGGTTTGTTTTTGTGGAGCAGAGTCATATCTACCTGAACCGGAAGAAGACTCTTTAGCAGTCTTTATCTTTGCTTCATTCTTTGACGAATCTGCATTAAAATCAAACTTCATTCTCCCGGTGAACAGAGAATCATACCGGACAATGAACCGTCTTTCCTCAAGTGTGGATTCCATCCCCCTGACCGGATATTCAAGATCCCGACCCTTCCTATAAATAAAGACATTGCGAACCAGAGGATTTGTCTTTTCCCATGCAGCAAGAATTTTTTGCAAATTTTTTGGATCAATCTCCAGTAGTGACTGCGTAAGATTCTCCTGAACCGCTTCAACCGTGAGATGAATGGTTTCAGAAATTGTTTTAGCCCTTTCGGATAAAGCGTGTATGGCAGACTGATTGACCCGATCCTGCTCATGGGACAGTAGTTTTACGGCAATACCGGCTATAATAAGGGTGGGCACTAAAAAAAGTGCCCAGAAAATAATAATGGATCGTTTGTTTGTCATACCTTATGCCATATCAGTTTTTTTCCTATTGTGAAAGCTGCTGATTTTTCATCTGATAAGATTTGGTTCTTAAAACTTTACGACTTTTTTTGCTCATCCCCTGATCTTCAATCATCTCAGCCTGAACTTCCAGAGCATCTGCTTCTTTAAGCAATTCATCGTCTTTATATAAATTGCCGATTTGTTTGAGCTTGACAGCAGACTGTTTAAGTTCCCTTACTGCCTCTTTTTTCCTGCCCTCATCAGACAATTCAATGGCTTTTTCCTGGGCAATGGCATTTAGATTTAATTGATACTCTCTAATGACGCTTATATTGCTTGATTTAGCAACTTTTTTGGGATCATTGCTGAATCTGGCATATGAAATCCCGGTCGATTTTTCCAGGTTCCGGCTGAAAGGGTTTTCATACGTGACGTCCGCCCGGGCAATCAAAATTTTTGATCCGGATATTGATTTTGGAATATTGACTTCAATCAGGGCATACTTTTCCTGGTCTCCATATAGCTGGTTCATGTAAAGCTCTATTTTTTCACCCTTTATCCTGCCTTCCCTTCCAATAATATTGATTGGTTTCACATTGTCCGGCAGTGTTATGGTTACGTTTACTCTTTTGGCCACCACATTTAATACATCCCCGAGTTCAGCTGAAAAAATCCTGGGAAGATCATATCCTGACTCAACAAAATATGTATTGCCATCACTTTTCTGGGCAAGTCTTGCCATAAGATCTTCATTATAATCTGTGCCCACCCCTATGGTTGTGACGGAAATATTTTCTTTGAGTAAGGCAGCCCCAAGCCGCCCAAGATCATCCGGCATTCTTGGCCCCACATTGGCAAGGCCGTCGGACAATAACACAATTCTGTGAATATAATCATTTTCAAGATTTTTCCTGATCTCGGCCGCCCCCTGGCTGACACCGCCGAAAAGGGCTGTACTGCCGCCGGCATGGATCTGTTTAATGGTACGGATTATTCCCTGGATATTCCTGGCATTCTGAGCCGGGACAATAGTATGGACATTGGTATCATAGACCACCACAGAAAAAACATCCTGCAATCCGAGCCGGGTTAAGGCTTCAATGGCAGCGGCCTTTGCCTGTTCAATCTTGGTGCCGTTCATGGAACCGGATTGGTCCAGAACCAGGGCGAGATTAACGGGAGGTCTTTTGATATGGGTCGGGGCCGGTGGAGCCTCAAGGGTTACCTTAAGCACTACATTCTGCGAATCTCCTGCCAGCAGGACTGCCCTGTCTGTCTCCACCCGGCAGATTAATTTGCCAGGTTCAATTCCTGCCAGGGCAGTGCCTGTAATTAAAGCAAAAACAATCCATGATACAAAAAATGAAACAACAATTCTCTGATAATTTTTTCCTGAGTCTGTCATGACCTGTCTCCTTTATCTATTGAGTTAAACAATTTTTTAAAAAACTGCAATCTAAAGATCTGTCCTGCATTTGGTTTAAATATACAGGTCTTCATTGAAGGCTGTGTCATAAAGGAGTAAAGAAGTTGTAAAAAACTTGTAAAAAAAACAGGCAGTCAAAAACCCTGCCTGTCTGTAGAACTGATATGAATAAATTTTAAATTATACGATCATTTGAGCAAGATCTTTGGCCTTTTCAAAACTGGGCTCGATAATGGATTCCATTTTTTCTGCAGAAATATTGTGAAGTGCTTTAGCCTGGGCAATCATTTCATCCAGACCGTCATTTGAATCATCCTCCCTTAAGATAGAAACCAGCCTGACGGGCCCCAGAGTTTCATGACCCTCATCAGCAGTACCATGATGATTTTTGATAGCTAAAGCAATATTTTCAGGCAGTCCCCACTCGCTGCAGATCCATGTGGCAACCTGGGCATGATCCCATTCCAGAACCTCTCGCTCTAATTGAGCAAGATCACCGCCTTCAAGATGCCATTTTTTAAAAACCGGGTCATAATCATCACTCCTGTGGCAGGCCAGAAACGGCAGGGCCATATCCTGGAGAAATGCCGCAGTAAAACACTCGGATTCTTTTGCCGGGCAGAGAATCTGGGCCAGTTCATTGGCCAGCATTGCCCGCTTTGCAGATGTCAACCAGAACTCTGCCGGGTCATGCCATTGACACGTCTGTTTTGGAATACCCTTGGCAACGCCGACGCCCAAAACCAAAGATTCCAGTTGGGACATCCCTACAAGGGCTATGGCCTGGGTTAAGTTCTCAACTTTATTAATGGGTGAAAACGCCGCAGAATTGGCAATACCTAAAAGACGTACGGAAAGCCCGGGATCAAGGGAAAGAGATTGGGCAATATCCGCAGCAGATGAATACGGACTTCTTATTTTTTGTAAAATCTGCATTACCACTACTGGAAACGAGGGAAGCTGATATCCCTTTAATATTTTCTTTAATTTTGCTTTTGGATCAACCTTATTTTTAAAAAATGAAAACATAGTCCACCTTAGTTTGATTTATTCTGCCCGCCGGGCCATTTTATTGCCTAAAATACTTAACAGTCCCCCTAATCCCATATAACCCGTAATGGCCTGCAAAGTCACAAAAATCTGTGCTGTTAAAGATGCAGGGACAGCATCTCCGTAACCCAGCGTGGTCAGTGTAACAAAACTGAAATATATGGGTGAAAATGATGTCACATACTCACCATAATCTATGTCCATCAAGGCATAAATGGCCGCAAAAACTAACGTAACGCAAACCAGCCACACAAACCATCTAAAAAGGCTTCTTCCACAGTCAGAAGTTGCCCACCAGGCTAAATATATTGCTCTGTGAAACCGTGAACTGGCCTGGAATTCATACAGGTAATTCTCATCTGCAATATACCGCCTGACAAGATAAGCCCCCCTTAAATCCAGTCCCCTGATATCAGCGCCAATCCACTTTGCTTTTTTAAAATTTTTAATTCCCAGCAGTCGCGCGCCCTGCATATCAGCTAGTTCAAAATTTGTCCCATTGACATTGCTTTTCTTTAAATCGCTTTTCAAAAGTTTTGCCCGTGTAAAAATCGACCATGACAAATCTGCTCCTGAAAGCCTTGCATTCTTTAAGTTGGCAGCTCTCAAGTCTGAATGAACCAATTTTGAGTGGCTCAAGGTGGCATCACTTAAATCTGCATTGATCATACTTGCATGGCTTAAATCCGCTCCACCGAATCCGCACCTTTTAGCACTGCATTCGTTCAGCCTTGCATGGCTTAAATCAGATCCGATAAACTCACATTCATCCAGAGTTACCTGCTCCAGACTTGCCCTGTAAAATTTTGAATAGCTTAACAACGTCCCCGTTAAATTGGACTGGTTAAGATTGGCATAAGACAAATCATAACCTGACAAGTCAAGATCTGAGAGGTCTTCATGAAGCAATGGTATCCCCCTTAAATCAAGTCCTAAAGGCCGTTTTGGATGGTGTTTTTTGCAGTCGGTTTTCAGCCGGCGGATCATGCGGGTTAATGCAGTTTGTTCTCCATCAGGATCTATCTGACGCCACCTGGACTCTAATGAAATTATCTCTGTTTTACTTAAGCTTTGTTTCTCACTTTCCATATTGGTCTTTACACGCACCTTTTTTATATTAGACAATTGTAACGCTCACCCTATATCAATCTAATTGAAAACTAAAGAGTATTTTTGATCTGCTTAATGGGAAGTTTTATCACAAAGATTGTTCTCTTCCCGGGAATTGATTCAACCGTTAACACACCCTTATGATTTTCCGTAATAATAAAATATGAGACCGACAATCCCAGGCCTGTGCCCACACCCACATCCTTGGTTGTAAAAAAGGGTTCAAATATTCGTTTTTTTGTTTCCTGATCCATGCCAAGGCCGTTATCTTCGATCTCAAACACCACCTGATCCTGCTGGCGAAAATAACGGATAATAAACTTTGGAGATGAGATACCGGCATCCACCATGGCCTCGGCCCCATTTTTCAGAATATTTAAAAACACCTGTTGAATTTCACTCTTTTCGCAAGAAACTGCCGGGATATTTTCCAGGTATTCTTTAACAATTTCAATGGACCTGAAATCATATCTTTTTTTCATTCTGTAATCGTTTTTAACCAATTCAATGGTGGCTTCCATGATATCAGAAAGATAATGAGAAGATTTTCGACGATTACTTTTCCGGCTGAAGGACAGCATATTTTCAACGATCTGGGCCGCCCGATGGCCCGATGAAGTTACAAGTTCCATCATGGAAAAAATATTTCTTTTCTCCATATAAGCCTTTAGATTTTCAAGCTTGATCCCGCACTCTTCTGCGGTCTTTATATTTGCCGGCAAATCCCTGCTCAACCGGTTTCGAATCACCTGGGTATTTTGAAGAATTCCAGCAAGGGGATTATTGATCTCATGAGCCATACCTGCTGCAAGACCGCCAACAGACAACATTTTTTCAGATTGCACCATCATCTCTTCAATCCTGACCCTTTCACTGATATCATCCACCCGGATGACAGCGCCCTGAAAACTAGCCGACAAAATAGGATAAATTGTAATATCCGTCAGCATCATCTTTCCGGCTATTGTTAAAGTGGCTTTTGTTTCCTTTCCAACTTTCCGCTTTTCTATGGTTTGTCTTACATTGGGGATATGGCCGGAAAGCTGAGGAAAAATATCCTTGAGCAGGCTTCCTTCAGCCTGATCGGCAAGAATCCCGGTCAACCGCTGGGTCTCTGCGTTCCATTGTGTAACAACACCGTCTATATTCAAACCGATGAGAATAGAAGGCATTGAGTTAATAATACTCCTGATAAAATTCTTAGTATTTCTCAATTCATTCTCAGTCTTTTTAATCTTGGTAATATCTGTAAAATTAACAACCATGCTGCCAGGGCTTCCGTCTTTTGTACGAGACAGCGTAGAGTTAATACTGACATCCAGGATCTCTCCTGTCTTTGTAATCCTGCGGGTAATAAAATTATAATTACCGCTTGGTTTATCATATGTTTTTTGAATTGCTTTTTTTGTTTCCTCAAAATTTTCCTCGGGAACAAAATCGATTCTTTTTCCCAGAAGCTCATCCAGGTGCCAGCCAAACACCTTTGTAAAGGCGGGATTGAGATAGGTCACCTCACCTGTTTTATTATAATAAACAATTGGATTAGGCGATGCTTCCAGAATTATTCTTTGGATTCTTTCACTCTCTTTTACTGCTTTTTCAGCCGTATCCCTGTCGGTGATATCCCTAAGAATAATCAGCCAGCCAATCTGTTTTTCTTTTCTGCTTAATAAAGGAGAAATTCTGAGATTCCAATATGTTAGCATAGTTTCAACAGCAAAAGATGTTTCAACATCAATTGGATGATGCTGCCTGAACTTTACGATCTGTTCGTAAAGCAGTGGGAAAACCTCTTTTACTTCATTTTGGGCCGGAACTAATGCACTTGTTTTAAAAAGAGTTTGCGCGGCTCTGTTTATTTCCAGGATACGGTCATTCATATCTAAAGCAATGATCGGATCACCCATACTGTCCAAAACAGCCTTATGGGCTAGCGGAATCAAATCTAACATTTGATATCGCAGCAATCCCCATGAAAAAGCAATCCCACTGATCGTAAAAGAAACCGGTGTCAGGTCAAGGGTTTTGAGTTCTTCAAAACCGAAAAGATAAAGGACATTGGAAAACCATGGGAACATAATTCCCACTAAAACAACAACCAGCTGCTTTCGAAAAATTCCCCGGGCCGAAATCAGGGAATGTATCAAAACAATAGTTCCCACAAGAATCAAAATATAGGAAACCGCCGTATACCCCCAGAATCCTATTTCTCTTGAGTAGGCCATCGCAGGAGCCCTGCCACTCAGATCCAGCCAGGCATGGCTCCACATCAGATGATGATCATTATTTGTTAATACCAGAATGATAACTAACAACGGAACAAAACTTAACAGGACATATCCCGTTTTATTCAACTGCCATTTTCCCCCTGCAATCACTAAAATAAAACTGAATATAAGGGGTCCAACCCATGCAGCCCCAAAATATTCAACCTTAACCCACCAAAGCTTCAGTGTCAGGTCTGGACTGATAAATTCCATCCCATAGGCCAAAGACCATACCGCTACCGCCACCATCAAAAATATTAATACTCTTACACTGATATTCTTCCAGTGCGGAGCCAGATATATGGCAATTGCCACAGATACCGAGGCGGCAACAAAAGAAAAAAGACCATATATAATGGACCAGTTTAATGCTTCCAATATCAACTCCCAAAAAAATTAGAACTTTTTATACTATATCAAATTTAACATTTTTTTACACCCCGGGATTTGGCACAATTTTCCTTCTGAAAAAACTCTTTTCCCTTGACCTGCTGTGGATAATCTGGAATTAATCAAATAAATTATAAAATAGGGAATGTAACAGATATTGGAAAAAT
>QMMT01000063.1 GCA_003647385.1 Deltaproteobacteria bacterium | reverse complement strand
ATCCAATACCACTCTCTTTTTTACTTGAATAAATGATATGGTCAAAGTCATCTCTTTTAATGCCAAACGCCATCCCATATCCCTGAATAAACCGCCGGTAACTGTCCCAGGCAAACCATGGGTTCTTACTTATCTTTGCGATGCTTGCCGCAATTTCCTCGTTAAGCCCCACATTTAAAAAAGAGTCCAGCATCCCGGGTTGTGAAATGGAAGAACCACTTCTCACCGATATAAGCAAAGGGTTTTTAGGATCTCCAAAACGTTTTTGAGTCCGCTTTTCAAGATTGGCCACCATTTTTGCCACATATCGTTTAAAATTGATGTTTGCCGGTTTATAGTGATTAATTATTTCACGGCATTTATAGACTTCGGTGGTAATGATAAAACCATCCGGGACAGCCACACCGATTTGCTTTAATTTGATCAGGTTTAATCCTTTATTACCCAGGAATATAATATTATTACTGATGGGATCAGGGCTGCCAACTTCAATGACCGCACATTTGGGGTCATAATTTAATAAACGGCTTAAATGAATTTGCGATAGCTTTTCCGACTGCTGAAACAGGGTGTGCAAAATTCTATTCAGGAAGACATCCATCTGCTGAAGACCTAAAGAAGTTGCAATACGATCTCTGAAAAATATTTCCGCCACCCGCTGATCTATCTTTGCTTTTTGTTTTTTGGACCCGTTGGGCAGATATTTTTTAAAAATCTGGTCCTTTCCAATCCTGGATTCAATCTGAAACAGATTGCTGGAATGAATGTTATTGAAATGATCATTGATGATATCGGCAACCGCCCTTGTAAACCCCTTAAAAATATCCAGATACTGGGTAAATGTACAGGTTCTGATATCCACAGAAAATTTTAAAAAATCCATTTGAACATCCAGCTGGTTGGACGCGATTCCATCCAGTTCAAATGCAGTTTTAAACAGGTCGAATATACCGTAAATCCGTTTAAACGTGGCCTTTGTGATCACTTGAAGATCAATGCCGTTGATCAGTTCTTCGAAGAGCACATTCAGGATGCTTTCAACTCTAAGGGTCAAGCCTAACGCATCAAATTTTGCTTCATTGTAACTGCCGTACATGGATGGAATATCAACGGCAAAATGGCGTTTATAATAAATCGCCTCATTGGCTTCATAGATTCTGTCCGAAAGAATAATTCCTTTTAACTCTTTCATATAGGCCAGAAGAGAGAGAATTTTATCTTCTATATTTTTTTCTTCCAGTGCTGAAACAAGCTTTTTGGTATCCGGCAGGTATTCAGAATTAAAGGTAGACAGATATTTTTTAAATTCCAAATTATCGATTCGGTATTTCTGGTTTAAGAGCCTGTAAAACCCAAAAATCATTTTTACCCTTGACCGATCAAGATCCGCAACCCCCTCAACTTCATTAATCAAATTAAAAATCGCCTCTTCCGTATAGATCAGATAGTCTTTTGGAAGTGACATATCCTTTGATTCAAGCGTATTGAGAATAATTTTTGGTCCGTCAATAAATGGTCCTGACGCATCAATCTCCTGAAAAATGGAGGGAGGGACGTAAAGCTCAAGCTTTTTTTTGTCCCCGGTCTTCCAGAAAAGAATCACTTCCTGGATAAAATCCACGATCCTGCTTGAGCTTTCAACATGACATTGTTTTCTCAAAAAGTGAATAAGCCTGTCTTTTCTCAGGCAGGCCTCATCCAGGCGGGTGGAAATATCCCTGAGATGCCCTTCGGCACCGATTTCGTTAAAAAAAGCCGGTAACAGACGGGATAATTGTTTTACCAGATTAAAAACCGGTTCAATATCTGAATTTAAAAATTTTGTAATATCTCTTGGAAACAGATCCGTATCCTTGATAAAAACGCCGCCGATGGACAGAGATATAATTAATGCAGACAAAAGCCTTCTCGACTTTTTGGGGTGCTGCCCGATCAAGTCCATAAATACCCGAATATTTTTCACATGGGCTAAGTTGCTTTTAATCTGCCAGTCATCTCCGGTCCCCTTGATCATTGGAAATTGAAACCCATGATCCACTGCCCGATCTATAAAATGGTTGATCAGTTCAATTTTTGATGTCTTGTAAACCGCATCTCCGATTTTATGAATACAGTCCAGAACAGTTTCAGGATATTTACCTTTATGCTCTTTGAGCAGCGAAAATGTCTGATTGACGATATACATATCCTCTTTAAAATCTTTATCACCAATCAGATGGGTAAGGGTCGTGTTAATCTCCCGCAGAGCTTGAACATGAATAGTAGAGAGTCCCGGTATATGAATAATATAAAAAAGAAAAGTCAGTTTAAGATGGAGGTCTTTGGTATCATTGCCTTTTGTTGCTGTTATCTTTTGAGGTACCGCCCAAACCTCAGAGACAAACTCCTGATAGCCGACAAGAAGTATCAATTCCCGGGTGGCATTGTGCGATTTTTCATCCATCGTCTGGAGAATCATTTCAAGGTTTTTCTGCCATTTTAATATGCTGTTATGGGAGACCTCTTTTAATATATTCTGTACGCCTTTATCCAGTTGATTTACATCAATACTCCGGCTGATCCAGACGACCGGGTCCTCTTGTTTCAGCCAGTATTCAAATGAATAATCATAAAATTTTGCCAGAAGCCGGTTTAATGATTTAAAAATCGCCTCATTTCCCTTAAGGCAGTCTACCAGATTTTTTGCCAGTTTATCCGGCTGGTAATAAGACCTGACAAAATAATAAAATGCCGGGTCTTCATAGGACTCAATCTTTAAGACTGCCTTTTCAATAACCGGTAAAAACTTATCAAGTTCCTGATCAGATTCTTTGACAATATGCTGTAAAAACAACATTAAATTATCTGCCGCACTTGATTTTACCTTTGATGCACAATCTGACTCAAAAGATGCCAAAAAAATATCAACAAAAAGCGTCAAAGCTTTAATACCTTCCGGATGCGGCTTGTACAAATAAAAATATTGAAGAGAAAAGTGCCGGGTTTCACTGACAATAAATTCCCAGTTTTTATAGGGGTGTGACAATTCCTTTAGAAAAATATTCATCCGGTTTTTGATCCCGACATAGGATGAAACAATATCAAGGAAAACCTGATATTTTGAATCAATGACAACATCAACCAGCGTGTCGGATAAATTAATCTCAAGGGCTGTGGATTTCACAAAGTATCCTTTCTTTATTTATACCAGAATTCAACTGCTTTATTCAAAATTTAATATTTTACCACTTTGATAAGTATTTTCAATGATCTTTATGCGGTTTGAAATATTTCTTGTCCGTTCCCTCTTGGCAAGCAAAAGCTAAAACTTGTTTATTTCTTATAATCATGATTACATACAAATACTCAAAACTTCTCAAAGGGAGGGATATTGTCTTTGGATGCAAAAGTTGTTCTTGCCATTGATCTGGGTACTTCCGGCCCAAAAGTTGCCCTTGTTTCAGTACTTGGAGATGTTCTCGAATATGAATTTGAAAAAACAGACACCCTCTTTTTAGGCAACGGCGGGGTTGAAGAGGACCCGGATGACTGGTGGAATGCCATTGTCACGGCTGCCAAAAGACTTTTATCCAGAAATCTTGTCCCAATAGACGATATCATCGCCATCTGCTGCACAAGCCAGTGGTCCGGGACTGTGGCAGTGGACAAGAGTGGGAATCATTTGATGAATGCCATCACCTGGATGGATGCAAGAGGGGCCGCGCATGTCAAAAAAATCACCAGTGGACTGATTAAAATTGAAGGGTATGGTATTTCAAAACTCTATAAATGGCTGAAGCTAACAGGCGGTATCCCCTTAAGATCCGGTAAAGACCCAATAGCCCATATCCTTTATATTAAAAACGTATTACCGCAAATTTATAAAGATACCTATAAATTCCTGGAGCCAAAGGATTTTTTAAACCTGAAACTGACGGGTAAATTTTTTGCCTCCAATGAATCCATCACCCTGCACTGGGTGACTGATAACAGGGATATCAACAATATCTGCTATCACGATAACCTGATAAAAATGGCGGGTATTTCAAAGGGAAAACTGCCTGATTTAAAGCGAGCCACTGATATCATCGGTCCTGTGAAAAAAGAAATTGCCCGGGAACTGGGTCTTAATGAATCCACCCGGGTGGTCATGGGGACACCTGACATCCATTCGGCCGCCATTGGTTCCGGTGCAATAGATGATTTTGCAGGGCATCTTTATGTGGGGACTTCCGGGTGGCTTTTATGCCATCTTCCCTATAAAAAGACAGACCTTTTTCATAATATGGGAGCCCTTCCTTCTGCCATTCCGGGAAAATACCTTCTGGTCAATGAGCAGGATATTGCAGGGGAAGCCTTAAATTTTTTAAGGGACAACATCATTTATCCAAAAGATGAGCTAACACCTGAAATAAAAAAGGTCAAAGATGTTCATAACATATTTAATACCATGGCGGCAGGAATCCGTCCCGGATGTGACAATCTTATATTCACTCCCTGGCTGAATGGTGAGAGATCTCCTGTTGATGACAGCCATGTAAGATCCGGATTTTATAACATGTCTTTAAATACAACAAGGGCTCATATGGTTCGGGCGGTATTTGAAGGCGTGGCCTTTAATGCCAAATGGCTGCTCAAATATGTTGAAAAACTCATTAAAAAAAAGATGAAAACAATCAACATCATCGGCGGTGGCGCCAAATCCGATCTCTGGTGCCAGATTCATGCCGATATTATGAACAGAACCATCAGAAGAGTTAAAGATCCCATCCAGGCAAATGTAAGAGGAGCAGGGCTTCTTGCCTCTGTTGCTCTTGGGGTTATCAAATTTGATGACATCCCTGAAAAAACTGAATATGACTCTATTTTCAAACCCAACCCCGAAAACCGCAAAATCTATAAAAAATTATTTAAACAATACCAGGTTATTTATAAAAAGAATAAAACCATATACAAAAGGTTAAACAAATAAAAATGATAGATAAAGTATTGAATCTCATCCCCCAAAAGCTTGCATGTTTTTTTGAAAAGCACTTAAAAAAAATACCCTATGTGAGAAACAGAATAGACAACGAGATCAATGGATTTATGAAAGATCTCGAAACCTCTTTAAAACCGTATAAAGACCGTTTTCAATCCCACACCCACCTTCCTCAAACGCCGCTTAAAAGAGATGACATCATTGACCAGATCCTTGAAATGAACACTATGGAGGAAGACAAATGGAAGGAGGGCTATGTCTCAGGAGCAGTCTATCACGGCAATCAGGAGCATATTGAATTTTTGAACAAGGTTTATGCCATAACCTCCCAAAGCAATCCTCTGCATTCGGATCTGTGGCCCAGTGCTGCCAAGTATGAAGCGGAAATCATTGAAATGACGGCTGCCATGCTGTCATCAAAAAAAACCGATGACACCATCTGTGGTACAGTGACCTCCGGCGGAACAGAGAGTATACTTCTTGCCATGAAAACCTACCGGGATTTTGCGAAGGTTAAACGAAATATAAAAAAACCGGAACTCATCGTGCCAGTAACGGCCCATGCCGCCTTTGACAAGGCCTGTCAATATTTTAATATCAAAATGAAACATATTCCGGTCAATGAACATTTTCAAGCAGATATCGATTCAGTAAAAAAGGCTGTCAATAAAAACACTATTGCTATTGCAGGCTCTGCCCCGTCCTTTCCTCATGGTACCGTTGATCCCATAGAGGAGATGTCAGCCATTGCTTTGGAACATAATATCGGCTTTCATACAGACGCATGCCTGGGCGGATTTGTGCTGCCATTTGCGGAAAAACTGGGATTTAATGTGCCGCTGTTTGATTTCAGGCTCAAAGGTGTCACCTCCATGTCAGCTGATACCCATAAATACGGATATGCCGCCAAAGGCACCTCTGTGGTCATGTATCGCGGCGAAGAACTCCGGCATTTCCAGTACTATACGGTCACGGACTGGCCCGGCGGTCTTTATTTTTCTCCTACATTTGCCGGCAGCAGACCCGGAGCGTTGAGTGCTGCCTGCTGGGCATCAATGCTCTCCATTGGTGAAAAAGGATATCTTGAGGCCACCCAAAAAATAATGGACACTGCAAATAAAATCAAAAAAGGGATTAATGATATCCCGGAACTGCATATTCTTGGCAAACCCCTGTGGGTGATTGCCTTTGGTGCAAAAGCGCTTAACATTTACAGGGTGATGGATGAAATGGCCCAAAAAGGCTGGAGCCTTAACGGCCTGCACAAACCCTCCTGTATTCATATTGCCATAACCTTGCGGCATACCCGGGAAGGGGTTAGTGAAAGATTTGTTGAAGACCTGAAACAGGCGGTGGAAATCGTTAAAACAACGGTGGATACAAAAAATGGAATGGCTCCCGTATACGGGATGGCAGCAACTCTTCCTGCCAGGGGAATTGTCAGTGATATCTTAAAAAAATACCTGGATACGTATTACAAGGTATAAATAAACGTCATGGAAGGCATCTTAGAGAGCATCTGAAATTGATGGAATTATCTTAATACCGACCGATTTCATTTCTTTTAAGGCTGACAGAGTAGTATCCTCTGCAACGCCCTTGCAAAGTGATTCGATCAGAATCACATTAAACCCCAGTTGAACCGCATCCATAGCTGTTGCTTTAACGCAATAATCCGTGGCAAGGCCAAATATTATAAGGGTATTTATTTGAAAGGATTTAAGAAGTTCCTCCAGCCCGGTATTTATACCGCCGTCATCGAAAAAACCTGAATAGGAATCATATTTTGGATCCATGCCTTTTTGAACAATGCCGGAAAACAGGTTGCTATCAATGAGGATATCAGCATTGTCAGATCCCTGGACACAATGAGGCGGCCAGAGAATCTGAACTCGATCCTCTATCTCAATGGTATCATAAGGCGCTTTGTCATTATGACTGGTATAAAAAGAGATATGATTTTGAGGATGAAAATCCTGGGTGGCAAAAATTTTATATCCTTTGCTTTTTAATTGCTTTGTAACAGTATGAACCTTGTCCACATATGACTGATCCGTATCCTGAACAGCAAGAGAACCTTTTTTTAAAAGCGTAAAATCCCCCTGCATATCCACAACAATCACCCCGGTTTGATCAATAATTGAAATACCCATAAGTCCTCCTTACCATTCTAATTATTGAGTGTTAATTCTTCTTTCCATCTAATGTATAGGTGTAGGTTAAAACATGAAGAACCCAATTTTTTTCAACAACACCTGCTTATGCCAATTTCAATCCTGCTTTTTTGTTCTGCTTTTGCCAATAATGGTTAAATATTGGATTTAAGGTTCTTTTAGCCGGATGGGATTCAAGGCGCTTTATCCAGTCTTCAGTTGCACTACGGGATTGAGCAAAGGCTTGTCTGGTTATTTCAATGGTATTTTTTTCTTTAAGGTTGGATGCTTTTTCCATAAAGGATGCTTCCATTTGATTCCTGTCTTCCTGATAGAGTGAAAGTCTTGAGTAATCGTTTAAAACACTGCGATGCAGTTTTTCATGCTGCCACCAGAGTGTTTTTTGATTATACGTTCCGTTTGGGACTGGTCCTAAATCCGGCAGTACTTCCTGCTCCATCCATATGGGTTTAAAAACACCTGTACAGGGTCCGGCTGTACCTGTCGCCCAGAAAGTACTGGTATTTGCTGCCAGGTGAACAACCAAAGATCCAGTTGTACTGGAATTTCGGGTCAACCCATTGCCTGCATGGGCACAAACCGAGTCCTGTAAAAGATGAGAAGCTGGGTTATAATCTTTTAGTTTATGGCTTCTTAACATGTTAACGGCACAAGGAACATCCATTTTTTTTATTTGACTTTTCAGCAAATTATATGAACAATTCCGTCGGTATCCGGAAGCTGAAAACGTAGTAAAAAGCCAATCAGAATAACAGTTGGCAAAATGAAACGTCCGGCCTTTTTTTAACCATCCCTTTTGTCTGGCATTATCAATCAATCCAGGATGGCTCTGGTCAAATTCTTCTCCAATCGTCAATCCATTGCTGATGGAATAAATATCTTTAATTTTTAAAGCCGCCCAGAAGGGTCCGCTTGTTTCCAGGACCCAGGCTTCTTTTTTATCAGCCAGGATATAGGAATTGTGATGAAGAAACTTTTTGTCTTCATAACCGCAACTGCCTCCCTGCCCCCAATCCGCT
>QMMT01000062.1 GCA_003647385.1 Deltaproteobacteria bacterium | reverse complement strand
TTTTTAGACTATACTCCAATATTATATTTTTGTCAAAAATAAGAGCCCCCTTGCACTCTTCATCACAACCCTACCAAAAACTATACCCTTCAAAAGTTTTGTTTTCCAAATTTTTTAAGCTGGATTCGAAATATTCGATTGAATCGAAAGAATTAAAAAAAGATATGGCTCCGCCCTGTCGGCTACATGGACAGGCGACTTAAGTGTAGATCAAATCATTTTATATTCACAAATGCAAGCAATTACTGGGCCAGCGTTTCCATTAAACTTTATCCGGATAGAAAAACACCCCGTTCATAACCTTAGAATGGGATAAAATGATAATTGCAGCTCGTTTCGTCATAAAAATTCAAGTCATGAAAGTGCATTTTTTTTCTATATTAGTGCCAATAATTGTCAGGTTCCGACAAAAATCAAAAGTAGTGGACAAGCTGTGGTGCTTTTTGTTTTGACAATCATGTCGGATCAGGTATAACTGTCTTCTAAGGATTTTTAATTATGGCAGTATTTGAATATAAGGCGTTAAACCATAAAGGTAAAAAAGTATCCGGTATCCTTGATGCCGAAAGTACTTCTGCCGCAAAATCAAAGTTGCGGCAGCAAAAAATATTTCCGACCTCATTGAATAAAATTGAATCCGACGCTGTCGCCAAGGGGAAAAAACCAACCTCTTTTTTTTCCGGGTTTACGCTGTTTTCAAAAGTGAGTTCATCTGAGCTGTCCATGATTATCCGGCAGATGTCTACGCTTTTATCTGCCGGGTTTCCCCTGGTGAAAGCAGTTGCCACCCTTATCCCCCAGACCAAATCAAAAACCATGCAAAAAGTGCTTTCACGGGTAAAGGATGCCATTGAAGAAGGCAGCAGCTTTGCAAATGCGCTTGAACTCTATCCCAATGTATTTTCACCGGTTTTTATTAATATGGTGACTGCCGGAGAGTCTTCCGGAACCCTTGAAATTGTTCTGGAACGGCTTGCCGACTTTACCGAGAACAGAGAAGACTCAAAAAAGAAAATCCAGGCATCCCTTGCCTATCCGGTTTTAATGTCCTTTATCGGATTTGGGGTTTTGATCATTCTTTTAACTTATGTTGTACCGGGGATCGTTAATATTTTCTCTGACATGAACCATACATTGCCGCTGCCAACAGTTATTCTTATTTCTGTCAGCGCTTTTTTCAAGTCCTACTGGTGGGGTATTGTGCTGACGCCTTTTCTTTTTTTATTTCTTCTTTTCCTGGTCCGGAAAACTGAAAAAGGTGCTTATTTTATTGACAAATTGCTAATCTCGCTGCCCATGATAGGGCCCCTTTTGAAGAAACTGATTGCAGCACGGTTTACCAGAACGCTTGGATCTTTACTGGACAATGGCGTCCCCATGTTGACAGCCCTGGATATCACCAAAAGTATTGCAGGAAACAGGGTGATATATGACCTTATCTCTAAAGCCTGTGATACGGTTGAACAGGGAGGAGAGCTGGGTGAAGTTCTTGGCCAGAGCGATGATTTTCCTTACCTTGCGTCGCAAATGATTAAAATCGGGGAAACCAGCGGCGAAATGGAAAAAATGCTGGAAAAAACAGCTGATCTGTTTGAAAAAGATGTTCAAACCGCTGTCACAGCAGCGACATCTTTGATAGAGCCCCTTATTATCCTTGTTATGGGGGTGGTTGTCGGTGGTATCATTCTTGCCATCTGTCTGCCGATTTTTGAAATAAATCAACTCATTCAATAAACGTTAAAACGCATAATTAAATGATAGTTGATAGCCTCTTTTTTCCGGATCAATCTTTGAAGAAATGGAAAAGTCCTGATCCAGGATGCTGATGGTCTGTGCCAGATTATATTTATGTGCAGAAGAGATGGAACCATAGATATTACCGGTATAAAATCCTGTTTCCACAAATGCGATCACACCGGCAAGGGCTTTATTGTCATTGTCCCAGGCCTTGTAAGCAGAAAAAATCAGCCCGGTATTTAACAAAAAAGTGATAAATGCATCATGGTATCTTTCGCAATAGAGAAATCCGCCACCCGGTATGATAGCAAACAATCCTGCAGCGGTGGGATTTTTTTCAGGCGCATTCCGGGCTTTAAAAATCAAATCCAGATATTGATCGGTATGATACTTATCTGCTCCTGATGGAGACATTTTTGACAGATACTCGCTGGCAAGTGTCAGGGAGTCTGATTTACCTTTCCTTGCTTCTGTCAGATGTATTTTTGCAAGGTTAAAATAAATTTTGTCTTTTGTCTGCAGGTCTTCAACCAGTTTTAGATAATTTTGCAGGACAATCTGAGCATACCCGGTATTTCCCACATTCATGAATGCATCACTCTGGTAAAAAAAGGCTTTTTTTGTAATCTCATTTTCTTTGCCGGCAAGGATGATCTCATTAAATGCCCGGGCTGCATCATGGTACTTTTTGAGGTTGAACAGGCAGACTGCAATATCAAACTGTGCCTGATCCAGGTCTTCACTGTCTGGAAAAAAATGAATAAATCTTTTAAACTCAATTATGGCTGTGTCATAGTCTTTTTGGATAAAAAGTTTTTGGGCATACGCATACTGCATGCCTGAGGTAATGATCAGCTGCTTTTCCTTGGCAAAGCTGTTGTGGGATAAAAAAACAAGAATAATGAGTATCAGAATATATGAATATCGGGAGTTCATTTATTTTTTTCTTTTTCAAACCACCAGAAATCATTGGCACCCACAGGATCATAGATGAATTCCTCATCATTAACCCTTACCATCCTTGAGATATTGGCTTCATCCCTTCCACATCGAACAAGCCTGTCACAACTCATAATCCAGCCGATTATCGGCCCATGCTTTTCAAACGCCCGGGATGCATAGCTTGAACATGAGGGATACATTGCGCACCTGTTTCCATCTACCACTGATATGTGTTTCTGATAAAACCTGAGTACGGCATTCTGATCCTGGGCAGATGATATTCCACACAGGCAGAGTACAAAAAGGAGTACAAAAATAGCAATAATTTTATTCCTGGGTAACACGAAGTACCTCTCCTATGGATGAGATCCCCTTGAGTACCTTTAACATGCCATCCTGACGAAGCGTTGTCATGCCCGCTTTTAGTGCAGCCTCTTTTATCTGGTTTGCATCAGATGTTTCCAGGACAAGGCTTTTTAATTCATCATCTAAGAGCATGACTTCAAAAATGGCCTCGCGACCCAGATACCCCGTATTGAAACATTTTGAGCACCCTTTGGGTTTATATATATATTCTCCAATATATTTTTCACCAACTCCATTCAAGGTTTTGATATGAGACGGCTCAAGCTGGTATTCCTGTTTGCAGTTCTCACAAAGGACTCTCACCAGACGCTGGGCAATGACCGTATTCACAGAAGATGATATAAGATAAGGCTCTACGCCTAGATCCACAAGCCTTGTTATAGCACCGGCTGAATCATTGGTATGCAGTGTTGAAAAAACAAGGTGACCGGTAAGGGCGGATTGAATGGCTATTTCTGCTGTTTCATGATCTCTTATTTCTCCGATGAGTACTATATCCGGGTCCTGCCGGACAATGGACCGCAACCCTTTTGCAAACGTCACCCCGGTCTTGGTATTCACCTGGATCTGGCCGATCCCCTTAAGGTTATACTCCACAGGATCTTCAATCGTGATAATATTTTTATCCGAAGAGTTGATTTCTGACAGTGCGGCATAAAGTGTTGTTGTTTTTCCGCTTCCGGTGGGGCCTGTCACAAGAACAATACCATTATTCTGCCGGATGATTTTATTGATCAGCGTGTAATTTTTATCCGTCAGCCCAAACTCGGAAAACTCAAGAAAGTATCCTGATTTGTTTAACAGTCTCATGACCAACCGCTCACCATGGGATATCGGAACCGTTGAAATCCGAATATCAATTTCCTGATCGCCTATTTTTACCTGCGCCCTTCCATCCTGGGGAACTCTTTTTTCGGCGATATTCATCTTTGCCATGACTTTAATTCTTGATATCAAAGACGCCTGCACCCCTTTAGGCGGATTGAGCATTTCATACAATAGGCCATCTATCCTGTATCTGACGATTAGAACATCTTGAAACGGTTCAATATGAATATCACTGGCCCCAGCTTTTACTGCCTGGGAGATCATGTGATTGACAAGCCGGATCACCGGGGCATCACTTGTATCGTCAAGTAAATCCGCAGCCTGCTCAGAATCATCAATAATGGTGAACCCATTATCTTCCATGTCCTCAACAAGCTGTTGAGCGCTTTCTCCTGATCGATCATATAAAGTATTGATAGCTGAAAGAATTTGATTTTTAGGTGCCAGTACCAGTGAATAGTCTTCAATGCTTAAAAGTGCTGCAACATCATCAATAAAACTAAGATCAGACGGATCATTTACAGCAATGATTGAGTCACTTCCCTCTTTAACCAGGGGCGCGATACAAAATTTTTTCAAAAATTGTCTTGAAATCTTTGCCGTCCAGTTATCACTGACATTTTCCATTGACAGGTTTGTTTTAAAAGCAATTGAGTAAAGCAGACTTAATGCTTCAAGAACTTCACTTTCCAGAACAAATTTTGTTTCAACGGCGGCGTCAATCAGCCTGGAAGCATCTTTGCCATAGGCGATTTTTATTTTCTCGCAGTTTTCCTCTGAAAGAGATGCTTTTTTTGCAATTATATGTAAGAATTCTTCAATCATTGAGTTTTCTTTGACTCATCAATTTTCTGTTGATCAGTTCCCTGTTCATCAATTTTCAATTTATTGGTAAAGTTATCAATTTTTTCGTATAGAGAAACTTCGCCTTTTTTAACGCTGTCAATATCTTCTTTCTTTTCCTTGTAGAGCTCTTTGAGTTCTAAAGTATTTTTAACTACCCGAGGGGTTAAGAAAATATAGAGGTTTGTTTTATCTAAACCTTCACCTACAGTTTTAAAGGCCCAGCCAAAAACCGGAATATCTCCAAGACAAGGAGTCCTGGATTCCGATTTTGTCAGGGCCTCATCAATAAGTCCTCCAATGACGACACTGTCCCCATCTTCGACAATAATAGTTGTTTCGATTTTCCGTTTAAAGGTTGTCGGTCTGTCAGGGTTAGTCGAACCGGCAATATCGAGCAAGGTCAGTTCTTCGAATACATCCAGTTTCACCAGACGATCCTTGCTGATCTGGGGTGTAATTTTAAGCGTGATCCCCACATCCTTATATTCAAAGGAGCTATAGGTTTCAATACCTGAGTCTGCTGAGGATCTTGTCTGGAAAGGAACATTCTTCCCCACTGTAATGGAGGCTTCTTCATTTTCAGTTGTCAGGATCTGTGGATTGGAAAGTATGTTAATGTCTTTATCGGTTTGGAATGCCTGTACCACTGCCTGAATATCAGAAAAAGTGACCCCTCCTATATTAAATGCCTTTCCCAGAACACCAACGGAAAATCCCTTTGGAAGATTTCCGCCTGATATGTTGTTGAGGTTGGCATACCCACTGTCCCCGGTTCCCCCGTATCCGCCGACAGCAACCTTGTTATCGTTGTCAAATCCCTGGGCGGTTCTCCATTCAGTTCCGATGTTCAAACCGCGTTTCACGTTTACTTCCATAATCAGGCATTCAATATAGACCATGGCTCTGGGAATATCCAGTTTGCTGATCACCTCTTCCAACACCGGATAATCTTCTTTATCCGCCATAATAATAAGGCTGTTGGTGGCTTTATCTGCCATGATCTTTACTTTCGTGGATAAAATAGGCGCTTTTTTCTGACCAGGAGCTGCTTTCTTATTACCCGTTGTCGGGATCTCCAGCAATACTTTTACGAGATCCTCAGCTGAGGCATGCTCAAGATAATATACCCGGATCCTTTCCTCACCTTTGGGGACCTCCTGGTCCAGTATGGCTATCAGCTTTTTAACCCTGACGGTTTCCACCTTGCTTGCCAGAATAATGATGGAGTTTATCCTTTCATCAGCAACAAACTTTACGACAGCATCTGTGTTCTTTTTCCCTTTTGTACTTTTTATCCTTGCAGAAAAAATAGAAGAGAGGTTTTGAACCATCTTTTTTACATCTGCAAATTTGACAGGGATTACGGATATCTTTTTTCCAATACTCTGAACATCAATGACCTCTATAATTTTTAAAAGCCTGTTAATACTTGTAAGGGTTGCTGTTACAATCAGCATGTTGGTATCCCGGTACGACAGGACAACACTCCCCTTGGGGACCAAAGGGGCAAACAGCGCTTTTAGTTCATCCGACCTGGCGTATTCAAGGGGAATTAATCTTGTTACAATTTTGTCTTCAAGGGTTCCGGACCTGCCGGGTTTTGTTGCGACTTTTGTATCAATGTTATCCGCTTTCGCCTTGGGTGTGGGAATAATTTTTATTATTTTGCCTGATTCGACAGTGGCGAACCCATTTATTTCAAGTACGGATTCAAAAACTTTTTCAGCATCTTTAACCGATATTTTTGTCGGCGATATAATAGTCACATTTCCCTTTACCCTGCTGTCCACAACAAAATTCTTACCCGTCAATTTGCTGATAAATTTAATAAAGACATTTATGTCAACATTATTAAAATCAATAGAGACATACCTGGACTCTGCGCCGGTTTTTTCTGAAGATTCAGCTGAAAAACTATTACAGGGAAAAATCAAAACGGCTGCACAAAAAACATACAAGATAAAAATCGGCAGTACCAATTTTCTACAGCAAAACATTATCATTCACCTCCTTTACTTATCTTTTCATGAGGCTCGGGAACAGCCTCAGTCGCATACTGGTCTTCTTTTACTTTATAAAACAACTCTTTTACCTTCCCACGCCTGAACAAAGTAACCTTTGCATCATCGGCATCTTCAATTTCAGAAAACAAACTTGAAGCATCTTCGGCCGACACAATTGGTGTTCCATTAATATCCTTGATAATATCTCCATTTCGCAAACCCATTTTCCTGAAAATAGAATTTGGCCTTATCCCGTAAACCATAAGCCCATCCGGTTCACCTTCTGTAAAATGGGGCCTGAATTTGACCTGCTTCATAATGACACCGATATTATCCTGTGGATTATCAATGATAGCTTTTCTAACAGGAGATTGATTAAAGTTTGTCTTTTTTACAGGCCTTCCAAGTCTGGACTTTGAAACATTTTTGCGATCTGTTTCCATTTCAAGAACCTGATCTTTCCCCTGATAGGTAAGAATGACTTCATGCCTTAAAATCTTTTTTAGTTTCGCCCCCTGGATTGAATCCCCTACCTGATATAAGGATTGCTGCCGCACTTTTTTATCTTCGATCACAGCATAGACTTCAGAATCTCCCGTCACTGTTCCCCATAAAACCAGTTTAAGGTTTGTCACCTCAAGTTTTTCAGGCTCTTGATCTTTTGTTTCCACTTTCTGGGAAGATTCTTCTTTTTCTTCAATGTCCACCTTAAAAAGATTTCTTGTCACAATAACATCGTATTGATTCTTACTTAAATTGGGTTTTACCGCTGGCAGACTAGTATTGTTTGATATTGCATCTGGCAAATGTTCATCCGGCAGCAAAAAACTTTCCGGCATGATATTTTTATATATCATATCAACACACAGGTATGCCATTACTGTAATCAGGAGAATATTTATGAAGGTAAAGATGATTTTCATATCCCTATTTCCGGATGTTTCAACGTCCCTTTAATAGTAAACCCAATTCCCTGTCTTGATATATTTTTAACCACAGACTTTATGGAAGCTGTATTGGCAAATTTTGCCAGATATGGAGAATCCGGCAAAACGATTCCTGTAAGATTCAAACGGGTATTTTGTAACGGAGAACCAATGTCCACCATGCCTTTAAGCTTCACATTGATAATGGATCCTTTGGCAATGCATTGTGTTATTGTTACTCTTTTTTCAGATTGTGTGAACTCAAGCTTAATCGTGGTAAAATCAACGGCCGGTAAATTAAGAACATTAAACAAAGAATCTTTCATTTTTGCTGAAAAATTTTGGATAAAAATTGTTCCCTGTCCGGATATTTTTTTGTCCGATTTGTTTTTCGGAAGGGCCTCAACTTGTTTGTATTCCCCCTCTAGTTCACACTCCAAAGTAATATCGGCAAGACTTGTTTTATACCTGAAATCAGATACATAAACTTTGGACACAAACAGATTCAGCTGTGAAAACAAGAGCGGGTCTATACGATTCAACTTCAGGCTGCCTTTTACAGATCCCTGGTGAAAA
>QMMT01000061.1 GCA_003647385.1 Deltaproteobacteria bacterium | reverse complement strand
GCAATTGTTGATTCCGGCTTTTTGGCGATTACCAACAACAAACGTCCAATCCAAAAACCGGAATATTTTAAGAATATTAAATTCAGGGCAATGGGATCTCTCCAGGCATCCATGTTCAAAGCCCTTGGCGCAAGTGCAGTGCCCATTCCCTGGCCTGAGACCTATACGTCGCTACAGACAGGCGTAGTGGATGGTCAGACAAATGCTGCTTTTGTTGTTTCAGTATTTAAGATGTATGAAGTTCAAAAGTATATATCTCTTGCAAATTCTCAATTTGGTTATCAGCTGTGGCTGTGCAACAAAACCTGGTATGACAGCCTGTCAACAGCGGATAAGGGCATTTTAAGGGATGCGGTTCAGGCCGGGCGTATGTCAACCAGAAGCATGGCCCTGTTACGGGAGCAGGAATCGCTGACTCAACTGAAAAAAGACGGCATGAAGATTACTGCCCTGACAGGAGAAGAGGTTGCTGCCCTTCAGAAACTTGCAGGACCCGTCTGCCTTGAATGGTTAAAAACCAAGATGGATCCAAAATGGGTTGATGATATGGTAAAGGCTGTTGCTGATGCTGAAAAACAGCTGGGCTATTAACCTGTTATTTTGGTGATAATTTTATAAATAATTGACGTCCTTGAGATGTGTACTCTCATTGGACGTCAATTTTAAACCAGAATAGGAGAGCCAGAATATGCCAAATTATTCCAGAGCACAAAGTATCATTGATACTGCTGAAAAAATCGGCCTGGCCATTGAAAAAATATGCGGGGCCTTGTGTGTATTCTGCTTTGCTACCATGACTATAATTGCAATTCTGGGTGTCTTTTTTCGATATGTGATGCAAAGCCCTTTTATGTGGACAGAAGAGGTTGCCCGGTATCTGCTTGTATGGCTGGGGTTTACTGCTGTCAGTATTGCTTTGCGGCAGGACAAGCACATCAAGGTTGAGGTTCTGGACGGCTTTGTTCCGCAAATTGTTGTAAAATTAATGAGTTATGTGGTTGATCTCCTTGTGGCTATCTTTTTTGTCGTGCTGTTGTGGCAGGGCTATCTTATGACCATCAACAATATCATGACGGCTTCAACATTTCAGATTTCAATGTCCTGGATACTTGCTGCAGTGCCTGTTGCTGCTGCATTGACTCTGGTACAGCTTTTTTTAAATGTGATTAAAAAAATATTTACCGAGTTTGTGCCCGGAAAGGAGGAGGTCACATGATCGGCATAATACTGACACTGTTTTTCGGTCTTGCAATTATTGGTGTCCCGGTCGGTATTGTTGTCGCTCTGACAACTTTATTCGGTTTTATTTATACAGATAATGCCATATTCCTTTCCATGATTTCTCAACGAATGTTTTCAGCCATGGACAGCTTTACCTTTCTGGCGCTCCCTTTTTTTCTTCTGGCCGGGGATATCATGAACAAAGTGGGATTAACAGCCAGACTTGTGGATTTTGCCAATCTTTTTTTTGGACGTTTAAAAGGCGGACTGGCCCAGGTTAATATTGTGACCAGTATTATTTTTGGTGGTATTTCAGGTGCGGCTGTAGCAGATACGGCAGCCCTTGGCCGTATCTTTATTCCATCCATGACACAACAGGGGTATGAAAGGGATTTTTCAACTGCTGTTACCGTGGCTTCTTCCATTATTGCCCCGATTATTCCACCGAGTATCATCATGGTTCTGTATGGCTCCATTATGGAAGTCTCAATCGCAGGTCTTTTTGCAGCTGGAATTGTTCCCGGTCTCCTGATCGGGGTGGCCTTGATGATTTTGACACGAATTATAGCCGGGCGGCGTAATTATCCGACAAATCCGGAGAAAATTACGTTTTCCCGTCTGGTGAAAAGAACCCGGGGTGCCATGTGGGCCTTGATGATGCCAATCATTATCCTGGGGGGTATTCTTGGCGGTTTTTTTACGCCTACGGAAGCTGCCGCCATTGCTGTTGGTTTTGCACTTTTTGTCGGGCTGGTGGTTTACCGAAATTTGACATTTAAGGATCTTTACTCTGTTTTTTTTAAAAGTGCAGTCACCATGGGGGTTATCACCATGCTTTTGTCTGCTGCAACAGTGCTTGCCTGGTTTCTGGCCATTGAGCAGATACCGGAGATGGTGGCACATATATTTATGTCCATCAGTGATAACAAATATATAATTTTGCTGCTGTGCAATATTTTCTTAATTATTGTGGGTATGTTTCTGGATATCGGTCCGGCACTCTTGATTTTAGGTCCAATCCTTGCCCCTTTAGCCATTAATCTTGGCGTTCATCCTCTTCATTTTGGCATCATGATGTGTGTTAATCTGAATATTGCCCTTATGACACCCCCCATGGGAGGCTGCCTTTTTATGGGAATGATTGTTGGTGAGTTGAAACTGGGCGAACTGGTCAGAGCACTCTGGCCCTTTATCCTGGCTGAATTATTTGTGCTGGTCCTGGTGATTTATATCCCGGCTATTACCATGTGGGTCCCCGGCATGCTGGGTTTTATCAAATAATAAAAGAAAAAGGCATTTTAATGAAAATAGTTGCTGCCAAAGCCATACCTGTCAGGATACCTTTGAACCATCCATTTACCATTGCCCTGGGAACGCTTACCCATAGCAACCATGTCCTGGTTCGCATGGAAGATGACTCAGGCCGGATCGGTTGGGGCGAGTGCACAACCTTCCATTCTGTCTACGGGTATGATCAAAAATCCCTTTATGATGTGCTGACAACGTATCTTATACCGGCGGTCAAAGGTTATGATCCCCGGAACATGGAAGTCTTGCACCAACGAATGGATCAGGCCATGCCTTTCAATCTTATGGCCAAGTGCGGTATTGATCTTGCTGCCTATGATCTGGTCGGTAAGGCTGATGGTGTGCCTGTCCACAGTTTGACAGGGGGTAAAAGAGTTGACCGGATACCTGTCACCGCTGCCGTTGGAATAGATTCGCCGGCACAGACTGCTGCCATGGCTGAACAATTGGTTGCAAAAGGATTTAATACAATAAAGATTAAGATAGGGCTGGATTCCGGTAAAGATCTGGAACGCGTCAGGCTTGTCAGAAAAACCCTTGGTGATGAGATCAAGCTCAGGGTTGATGCCAACCAGGGATATGACCGCTCAACAGCTCTTAAGGTTCTGGAACAAATGGAACCCATTGCTTTGGAATGGATTGAACAGCCTTTGCCGGATTGGGATCTTGAAGGCCTTGCCATGCTGGCGGATCGTCTTGAAACCCCCATTGCTCTGGATGAAAGTGTTTATACTGTTCATGATGCCCAAAGGGCTATTGTTGCGGGTGCCGCTGATGTTATTAATATTAAAGTTCCCAAATGCGGGGGCATTTATCGTTCCCAGCAAATTGCCGCTTTATGCGAACAAAATAATATACCCTGTTTTTTGGGCGGATGTATTGAAACAACTCCGGGTACATCAGCCCAGGCTCATTTTTATACATCAACACCCAATATTATATCGGCGGCAGAAATGGAAGGGCCCTTTTGTTATGTTGATGATATTGTAAAAGATATCATGGATATTGAAAATGGCATGATTAAAATACCGGAAGGTCCTGGCTTTGGTATAACTATTGATGAAAAAAAAGTTGCCCGCTATAGAATTTCTTTCTAAAATTTAATACTGTCGGCTATGAATAATAAGCGGAAAAATTTATTGTCGATTTTTGAAGCGGGGATTCGTGCCGTTGACCCTTTTATTGCCGTAAAAGCCGTATTGAAAAAAGATCATAAAGATCTTGTCCTTCAAGCCGGCCAAAAAGAGCTGCGATGCCCTCTGGGTCAGTTTAAAAGAATATTTGTGACCGGGTGTGGAAAAGCCTGCGCGCCTATGGTACGGGCAGTGGAAGAGATTTTAGGAGACCATATCACAGATGGTATTGTAACGGTTAAATACGGGCATATCGGCACTATTGTACCTCGTTTTGTTTCTTTAGCTGAGGCGGGTCATCCTGTTCCGGATAATGCCGGGGTTGCATCGTGCAGACAAGCCCTTCATATGATTGGCAAGGCCACAGAAAATGATCTGGTTATAGCACTTATTTCAGGTGGGGGTTCTGCTCTCTGGGCGCAACCTGTGGCATCCATTCGTTTCACAGATAAGCAGAAAACAAATGAAATACTTCTTGGGTGCGGCGCTGATATTCATGAAATCAATTGTGTGCGCAAGCACCTGTCTTTTGTCAAAGGCGGCCAGACAGCAAGTGTGGCTGCTCCGGCAAGGGTTATTGTACTGACTATTTCCGATGTCATTGGCGACAATTTGGATGCCATAGCCTCTGGTCCCTTTGCACCTGATTCAAGCACCTTTGGCGATGCAATAAACATTGTTGAAAAATATAAAATTTTTTCTGCGTTACCCCAATCGGTTATTGAACATCTGCAATCCGGAATCCGGGGTAACATTCCCGATACTCCCAAAGCCTGCGACCCTGTTTTTGAAAAGGTCACACAGGTCTTATGTGCGACCAATGCCCTTGCAGTGGCGGCTGCCGCCCAAAAAGCCGAACTGCTTGGATATAGATCCTATGTCCTGCCTGATCCAGTCTCTGGAGAAGCCCGAAAAGCTGCACAAATGCTGGTGAAAAAAGCAATGGAGCTCAAAAAACAATCTTTACAACCTGTGGCACTTATAGCAGGAGGTGAGACAATAGTAACGCTTTTAGATTCAAAGGGAAAAGGTGGGCGTAACCAGGAAATTGCTCTTTCCGCTGCTCTTGAACTTGATGGGATTAAGGGCATGATCGCGGGTAGTTGCGGTACGGATGGCAATGACGGCCCCACTGATGCTGCCGGGGCAATCGCCGATGGGAAGACTGTAGCAAGGGCACAAAAACTCGGCCTGGACTGTAGACAATATTTAAAACGTCATGATGCATATCATTTTTTTCACAAGCTTGATGATTTGATAATAACAGGGCCGACAAACACCAATGTCATGGATATCCAGTGTCTTTTAATTAACTGAAAAAATTTTGAAGGGAGAAAATATCAATGAATCATATCAAAGTTGCAATCCACAAGTTTAAAAGAAACAATGAGACTATTAAAAAGGCGGTTGAAAGTGCTGATGCCTTTGAACATCTTCCAAAGAATGCAAAGGTAGTGATTAAACCCAATATTGTGGTATGGCTTGACACTCCCTATCCTAAATGGGGTGTGGTTACAACTTCAATTATTATGGAAGAGACCGTGATCCTGCTCAAGGATTATGGGATCAATGATATTTCCATAGTCGAGGGAAGCCTTCAAATGAATCCAAGAGAAAAGCATATCGGACAAAAATCCTTTGAAGGACTGGGGTATTTAAAACTGAAGAAAAGATACGGGGTCAAGCTTTTAGATGTATGGGAGAGGCCTTTTGAAAAAATAGAAATTGCAGACGGGCTGACCCTCAAGGTAAATGCCGACCTTATGGCATCGGATTTTCTGGTCAATCTCCCGGTTTTAAAAGCTCATTCACAGGTCAGGGTAAGCCTTGGGATTAAAAATCTCAAAGGATTTTTAAATGTTGCTTCCCGGAAAAAATGTCATAATGCAGATACCGTAAAAGATCTGGACTATATGATCTCACGTCTTCCAGAACTGTTGCCGCCTTCAGCAACGATAATAGATGGCATTTATACCCTGGAACGCGGGCCTTCTTTTGATGGTAAACCAAGGAAAAGTGATCTTGTCATTGCTTCTTCCAATGTTCTTGCCGCAGACATGGTGGGTGCAAAAGTATTGGGTCATAATCCTCGTGATATTCCCTATCTTGTGCAGGCAGCTGAGACCCGGGGCTTTTCTATCGGGCTATCTGATAATAAGGATTTCCAGGATAGTAAGGATCTGATTGGTATAGAAGTCCTGGGCGAAAAAATTGAAGATGTGGCTGCATTTCACAAAGATAGTTTTCCTTACAATGAAGATAATACCTTGCCTGCGAGCATGGAAAAAATGGGAATAAAAGGCTTAAGATTTCATAAGTACGATTCCACATTGTGTACCTATTGTTCTCCTTTAATCGGTAAGCTTTTAACCATCATTGCCATGTCTTACAAAGGCAAACCCTTTGATGAGGTTGAATTTTTAACCGGCAAACGTCTGCGGCCCACTTTGAACATGAAAAAGAGTATTCTTGTGGGGCAGTGCATGTGTGCGCTGAACAAAAACCATGACGGTCCTCAGGAAATTGTCAAAATAGAGGGATGCCCGCCAAGGCCTGAAGAAGCGGCCCTTGCATTGAAAAGTATCGGCATTGATATAGATCCGTCCTTTTTTACCAATTTGGAAATGGAGGGTGCCTTTTTTATGAAACGGTTTAAAGACAACCCTGAATTCGATGAGTCTTACTACACCATTCCTTAATCCCAATAAAAAATTCTGGAGAATTTAAAATGTCAAAATTTGTCAGCAAAAGAAATATTAGTTTCATGATCAAAGAAATTTTCGATTCAAAATTCCTTACAGATTTTGACTATTACAGCAGGCATAATGAGAAAATGTTTGACATGGTAATTGATGCAGCCTTGAAACTGGCTGTCAAATTGATGTATCCGGTTTTAGAGAAGATGGACAGGAACCCGCCAGTCTTGGAGAATGGTGAGGTTAAAGTGCATAAAGCTGTAAAAAAAATCATGAAAGAGTTCGGGCAGGGTGGGTGGATTGCATCCGGTTTCTCTGAAGCACATGGCGGTGATCAGATTCCTCTTATTATCAGGGGAACCGCCAGTTTTATTTTTGCCGCTTCTAATTATTCTGCCACTGCTTATCCTGAACTGACCGCCGGCGCGGCTGAATTAATCACCTCTTTTGGCAGTAAGGAACTGATAGATACGTATGTTCCTAAAATGCTGGATGGTAAATGGCAGGGTACCATGGCGTTGACAGAACCCCAGGCAGGCAGTTCCCTGTCTGATATTATAACAACCGCCTATCCGGATGAAAATGGACACTATAAAATCAAGGGTGTTAAAACCTTTATATCCGCAGGGGATCATGACGGTGTTGAGAATGTCATTCATCTGATGCTGGCAAAAATTGAAAATGCACCCCCCGGAGCAAAAGGTATCTCTTTGTTTGTGGTTCCCAAAAAACGACTGGATAAAAAGGGGCATCTTGTTTCCAATGACATAACAGTGGCATCTATTTATCATAAACTGGGCTACAGGGGTGCACCGGCTGCAGAATTGTCCATGGGTGAAAAAGATGACTGCCAGGGGTGGCTTGTGGGAGAAGAGAACAAAGGTCTTATTCACATGTTCCAGATGATGAATGATGCCAGAATCCTGGTGGGCCTGGCATCCTGTGCCATTGCATCGGCCGCCTATTATGCAGCGCTTGAATATACTGAAAAAAGGCCCCAGGGCAGACCCGTAACCCAGAAAGATCCTTTAACAAAACAGATCCCCATTATTGAACATGCCGATGTCAAACGGATGCTTCTTTTTCAAAAATCGGTTGTGGAAGGTTCTTTGTCTCTTATCCTCCAATGCTGCATGTATGCGGATCTTATGAAAGTATCTAAAGGAGAGGAGAAAGAAAAGTATGCACTTTTACTGGATCTGTTAACACCCGTTGCAAAAGCGTTTCCATCAGAACAGGGGATTTTTTCCACCAGTACAGCCATACAGTGCTTTGGCGGCTACGGATATTGTGAAGATTTCCCGGTTGAACAATACCTAAGAGATGTCAGGATTCATGCCATACATGAAGGTACAACCGGTATCCAGGGGATGGATCTTTTGGGAAGAAAAATGGTAATGAAAAACGGCAAAGCTGCTCTGCTGTTTATGGAAGAGGTCAAACAGACCATAAAAACTGCAAAAGAAGCAACGGAACTTGAATATTTTGCCAAAGAGCTTGGGAAGGCCATGAAAGAGCTTGAAAAGGTCGCAGGTTTCCTTTTTAATGTGGCCGGAGAAAAAGGAATTGATGTCTATCTTTCCGATGCTACTCTTTTCCTTGAATTTTACAGCTTGATCGTTATTTCATGGCAATGGCTGATCCAGGGAATTGCAGCTCAAAAAGCCTTATCCGGAAATTGTTCTAAAAAAGATACGCATTTTTATAATGGTAAGCTTTTTACAATGAATTATTTTTTCAGGTATGAACTGCCAAAAGCTTATTCCCTTGCTGCACGGCTTATGGACAACGATAACCTGACTGTTAATATGAAGACAGCGTATTTCAAAGATTAAAAAAGGGACGTTTTTAATGGATAGAATTATATTCAGACAGAAAGATAAAATAGGCTATCTTACTTTGAACAGGCCGGACAAATACAATGCTTTTGATACAGAAATGTTGTGTGAATTTGAAGACTTC
>QMMT01000060.1 GCA_003647385.1 Deltaproteobacteria bacterium | reverse complement strand
GCATAGCTTTTTGTATTTGTTCTTATTTAATTTTCTTAGCATGTTGATTTCAAGGTATCTTGAAATTTCAGCGAGAAATGATTTTTATCTGGAATATAAACTTTCAAATGAACAAGACAAAGTTATAAAATTAAACAATAAACTTGAACACCGGGTTGCAGAGCGAACCCGTGACCTGGAATTGTCCAACAGAAATCTCAAAATTAAAATTGATGACCTTCATCAAAGTGAATCGGAAAGGCATAAACTCGAAGAGCAGCTTCGCCAGACATACAAAATGGAGGCGATCGGAACTCTCGCAGGTGGAATTGCTCATGATTTTAACAATATCCTTACGGGGATTTTTGGGTATTCCCGCTTAGTTGAAATGAATCTTGAGGAACACAATAAAGCAAAAAAATATCTTGCTCGATTAGATCAAAGTGCCCAGAGAGCATCAGCACTTGTTCAACAAATACTTACATTCAGCAGGCAGGCTGAGCAGCAAAAAATTTCCATAACCCCCCACCTAATATTAAAAGAAGCTCTCAAGTTGCTACGTTCTTCAATACCGTCATCCATAGAAATTAAAAAAGAAATTTTTTCTAAAGCTGCGATCATAGCAGACCCGATCCAAATACATCAGGTTATAATGAATCTTTGTACAAATGCATATCAAGCCATGAGCGATACTGGAGGTGTGATGGCAATAGGATTGCATGAGATTGAAATTTCCGGGCATGAAAATTTTTATAATCCTGATATGTTATCTGGAAAATATCTTAAACTTGAAATTAGTGATACCGGGCATGGCATAGATAAAAAAATTCTGGAAAGAATATTTGATCCATATTTTACTACTAAAGGATTAGGAAAAGGCACTGGTTTAGGATTGTCTATGGTTGATGGCATTGTTAAAAAAAGCAATGGTTTTATCAATGTGCACAGTATCGCTGGTGAGGGCTCAGTATTCAAAATCTTCTGGCCGATAAGTGAACACCAGGACCAGGGTAACTCAGATGTCTCGAAGAAAAAGGAAACACGTCAATTTAGAGGAACAGAAAGAATCATGCTCGTGGATGATGAGACAGCCATTCTTGAGCCATTACAAATTATTTTAAGTAAGCAAGGATATCACATAACGACTTTTACTGAAGGGCTTTCTGCGTTAAAGGCCTTCAAAAAAGACCCTGAACAATTTGATCTTGTTATAACAGATATGACAATGCCTCAAATGACAGGAGATAAACTATCCATCGAGATGTTAAAAATTCGAGAAAACATACCGATTATCCTATGTACAGGATATAGTGAAAAAACATCTGATAAAGAAATTTGCAAACTTGGAATCAGAAAATATCTTCAAAAACCGATAACAGCAGAAGAATTATCTGCTTCAATCCAGGAAGTATTGTATTCTAAGTCCCAGTAATTTTTATGAAGTAAGCGATTTCCTTATGAACCAGTCTTTTATCCTTTTTGTATCATTACCTGGTGATTTGGCTTTGTAAGTTCTTATAGAGTCATAAAAATGACACTGAAATAACAACTCTATGACAGGTAAAAAATCCAAGTAAATAATTTCTAAAGCTCGCCAAATAAGGCTTAAGGTCAAATACAACTCTTTTATAATATTAAATTTTAAGTGTGGTATGGTTCATGCAAAAGTCACTCTCAAAATGCAGTGTTAATATAATTTGAAGTGGAAAAAGGATAATCACTATGGATGTTAAACAGGCTCTGATTCCGGTCGCCGTCATTGGAATGGGTTGTCGGTATCCGGGAGCCGACTCACCAGTGCAATTGTGGACCAATGTCCTCGGCTGTCGTCGTCAGTTCAGACGTATTCCGAGCTGTCGTCTACCGCTGGAGGACTACCATAGCGACAACAAAAAGGCAGCTGATAAAACGTATGGCCGTATGGCTGCAGTGATCGATGGATTCACCTTCAATTGGTCCACCCGACGGATACCGCAATCGACCTATCTGGCTACCGATATCGTCCATTGGCTCGCCCTTGAAACGGCCATTCAGGCTATCAGCGATGCTGGTTTTACCAAGGAAAATTTTCCAGGCCGCCGTACAGGTGTCATTGTGGGCAACAGCATGACCGGCGAGCAATCTCGATCGTATAATTTGAGGCTGAGATGGCCCTACGTACGGAAAGCATTTCTGGGCGCTGCCCACCAATGCCGAATGACAGAGCAGGAAGTTAGTGCTCTCGAAAATGCATTGGAAACCAATTATAAATCGGCTTTCCCGGCAGCCAATGAAGACACTCTGGCTGGTGGTCTTTCAAATACGATTGCCGGTCGCATATGCAATCACTTAAACCTTGATGGCGGGGGCTACACAGTCGATGGCGCCTGTTCATCCTCATTGCTGGCCATTGCAACGGCCGCGGCCGGCCTTTGCGCTGGTGACTTGGATTTGGCCCTGGCCGGCGGTGTCGATAACAGCCTGGATCCTTTTGAAATGGTCGGCTTTTCCAAAACGGGCGCTCTGACCGCAGGGGAAATGACCGTTTATGATCGCAGGGCCAGCGGATTCATCCCAGGAGAAGGATGTGGCTTTGTTGTTTTAAAACGATATATCGATGCACTGCGGGATGGTAATGACATTTACGCTGTCTTGCAGGGGTGGGGCATATCATCCGACGGCAGCAATGCAGCCATAACCGCACCCAGTGTTCCCGGCCAGTCCCTGGCTCTGGAAAGAGCTTATAAAAAGGCAGGCTATGGAATTGAAAAACTGAATTTCATCGAAGGCCACGGAACCGGTACGGCTGTCGGCGATAGTGTCGAGCTTGAAGCGATTGCAGCGCTGACCCAAGAAGGTCTTGGGCAAGACCAGGACTCCGGTCGTTTCTGCGGTATCACCTCCCTGAAATCGATCATAGGACACACCAAGGCGGCCAGTGGGGTTGGCGGTTTTATCAAATCCGTGATGGCGGTCAACCGCCGAATTTATCCACCGATTGCCGGTTGCCGCTATCCAAACAAGGCATTTGATGAATCTGCGCGGCGCATTTTCCCCATCCGGATCGGCAAACAGTTACAATCCACAGATACATTGCGGGCCGGGGTATCTGCCATGGGTTTCGGCGGCATTAACAGTCATGTGACTTTAGAGTCAGCCGGAGAACCGAACGCTAAGTTTGAGCCGGAGCTGGAAGAGCGGGCGTTGATGGCTTCCGCCCAGGAGAATGAAATATTCATATTGAGTGCCGACAATAATTCCAGTTTAATCGCCAAGAGTCGGGAGCTGGCGGACACGGTCAAGGGCATCAGTTACGCTGAATTAACCGATCTGGCCGCCGACCTGGGACGGAAAGTGGATGCGGGACACAATTTGCGTGCGGCTTTTATTGCCGAAAATCCTGATGAAGTGGTTGAAAAGTTGCACAAACTGAAATCTATTCTGAAAACCACGGTCTTAAATCCAGGACAATCTTACCATGATACGTCGCAGCGCATCTGGTTGGGCAACTCGGCCATCCCCCCACGCGTGGGATTTTTGTTTCCGGGTCAGGGATCGCAAAAATTAAATATGGGAAGAGTACTGGTTGAGCGTTTTAAATGGGCCCGCGAACTGTTGCAGCTGGCGGATACCCTGTCTGTAGAATTTGGTGCTGCCCCGCTCAGTCAAATCATGTTTCCACCCACTGATCAGGCGCAGGACACCGAACAGATCGATGCATGGTATCATGAATTGTCCCTGACTGCCCACGCTCAGCCGGCAATCTGCCTGACGTCCATATTATGGTTCCGCTTTCTAAAAGAGATGGGAATCACACCTGTGGCTACCGGCGGTCACAGTCTTGGAGAAGCCACGGCTTTTTATGCTGCAGGCACTTTCGATGAAACCGCGCTACTGCGCTTTGCCTACTGGCGCGGGCAGGCCATGAGTGTGAACCAGAAAGAGGCTGGTGCCATGATCAGCTTGCGGTGCACCCGGCCGCAGATCGAAAGCCTGCTGGGAAAAATTTCCCACGGTTATGTCGCCCTGGCCAATATAAACGCACCCAGACAGATGGTCGCTTCCGGTGAACTGCGTGCCATCGAGCAGTTGGGTCACCTGGCAAAAACAAAAGGTATTGCCGTCCAGCGCTTGCCCGTTTCCAATGCATTTCATTGCAGCCTGGCATCGCCGGCCGCCAAAAAATTAGCCGAGAAAACCATCCTGCCTGACAGGCTGCCGGAATCCTCGATACACCTGTTTAGCTGTATGGACGGGCGGGAAATTTCAGCCGGCCGGGATCTGCAAAATCACTTTGTTCGGCAGATGACAGCCCAGGTAAACTTTGAGGCCCTGGTTGAATCCATTGCAGGGTGTGTTGACATCCTTGTCGAGGTAGGACCCGGACGGGTACTTTCCGGCCTGGTTGATTCAATTACCCAAAACAGCGGCCTTCTCTGTTTGCCGACGGAATCATCTCCTTCTCAAACCGGTGATCTGAATGGATTACTTGCCAGGCTTTTTGTAAATGGTCATCCCATCAACTGGCCTGCCCTGTATGCTAACAGGCTGGTACATCCCTTTATTCCACCGGCGGATCGATCATTTTTAAGCAATCCTTGTGAAAATTCGCTTGCTATGAACATGGCCGGCATATCCGATTATCAGACAGCAAAGCAAGTGCTGAAGATACCTTTGCTGCCCGACATGCCAGACCTGCCGCAGGAAACACTCCAAGCCTACTTTAAAAAACGGGGGGCCTTCCTGAGCGACGTCATTAAAGCTGATCTAAAGCATACTCCTTTCACCAAGGACCCGGCAGACATTGAAACGCCACAATCCATTGCCGCCGACGGTACAATCACCGATCCCGGCAGCCGGGTTGACCGTTCAGCTGCGGAGACTGTATATGATCTGGTTGCTGAGATCACCGGATTTCCAAAAGAAACATTGACGCTCGGCTCCCGTCTTTTGGATGATCTGAATTTGGATTCCATCAAATCCGGTGATCTCATTGCCAGATACGCGGAACACTTTGGTCTTACCGGAAAACTTGACCCGGCCGAGTGGACCAATGCATCTCTGGGTGAAATCGTTGATCTCATTGCACAGCGTTCTTCAGATCGCAGCAGCCATATTCAGCAAGATCAAATTCTCAATAAGTCTGAAGTGTTGCAGGTGATTGTCGGCCAGACATCACTGATTCTCGGCATATCGGAAGCGGATATCCCTGTGGACATCCCGATTGGCTCGGATTTATCCATTGACGCAGATCAACTCCAACAGCTGCTGAAGGCAACTTCAGACGCGTTTAATCTTGATCTAAATCTTGATTTGCAGCCGCTTCTTAGCCGCAGCCCGGCACAGATTGCTGAAATTTTTACGCGGATTGCCAATGCCCGAAAAAATACAGATCCCCTTTCGACGATAGATCTGCCCTATACGTGGGTACGGGAGCTGCGAATCGATGTTATCGAAAGTGAACGGCCGGAATTGCCTTCCTGGTATGGTAAACGCAAGGAGGACCAATGGACCAATGCCCAGGTCCTGATCCTGAGCGATGATTCCCAAGATACGGTCTGTCAGGCTATCGAGAAACAGTTGACCCGTTTAGGTGCCGAAGTGATTTTAAACACCTTTGACAAGGCCCAATCTGAGGCGTTCAAGGATACTGTCGACGGTTTTTCCCACTTTATTGCCGTCCTGCCACGGACCGCCGAAAAATCCAGTTTTACCGAAAGTCACTTGAAGGATATTATCCGTCGTTTGTCTTTTGCCGCGGTCCCGCCACCAGCCAGTCATGGGCCGCGCCGCCGCAATTGTCTGGCGTTTGTCCAGTTTGGCGGAGGCTACTTCGGAACCCACTCGGAGGAGACATTTCTCGAACAATGCTGCGCAACCGCCCTGGCCAAGAGTGTTTATCTGGAACGTGAGGATTTAAAGACCCGGGTGATCGATTTCGATCAACAAATTGCGGTGAGCCTGATTGCGGAAAAAACAATTATGGAGCTGCAAGGTCCCGAAAATTTTGTCGAGATCGGATATGATCGATACCTTACCCGTCGTACGCCCGTTGCAAATTCTATGGAACCGGTACAATACGATGACGATCCGCTCACGTGGTCGGACAATGATGTCATCCTGGTGACCGGAGGTGCAAAGGGGATTACCTCAGAATGCGCCTTGGACCTGGCCCGGACCGTGGGGGCCAAAATGGCGCTGATCGGAAGAACGCCGCTGCAGGGATTCAATGCCGCTGGTTCTAAGGAAGATAAAATTCTTGAAATTTTGGAGCGCTATCAAAAGATAGGACTTGAGGCGCGTTACTACAGCTGCGACGTTTGTGACCGCAACTCGGTGGCACAGACTGTCGGGCAAGTTCAAGAAGAAATGGGAACCATCACAGGGGTTATCCACGGCGCCGGCCAGAATACCCCACGACAGTTTTTCCAGGTTTCGGAGGAGGATGCGCTTAAGGAAGTGGCGCCGAAAGTCATTGGCGCGCTGAATTTACTCTCCGAACTGAGAAAAAATCCTCCAAAACTCATTGTCGGGCTCACATCGATTATAGGAATTACCGGCATGCAGGGCAACGGCTGGTATGCGTTTTCCAATGAGGCTCTGGATCTTATCCTACGTCGCTATGCCTTAACCCACCCAGCCACACGAACGCTTTCGGTGGCTTACAGCATCTGGCGCGATAAGGGCATGGGGGCTCGAATGGGAAGCGTCCAAGCGCTAAAGAGAAAGGGGATTGACGCCATCCCGACAGAAGAAGGGATCCGGCGATTTGTTCGACTTTTTCTCCACAACCCGGGAACCCATCAGGTGCTCGTAACTGCCCGTATGACCCAGATGGATACTCTGGGAACCCTGGCACCGCCTCCCATCAAAGGGGCGAGATTTCTTGAAAAACGGATACATTTTACCCCGGGTATCGAGTCCGCTTTTCTGGCTCATTTGTCACTGGACAAAGATCTTTATATTCAAGACCATTGCTATAACGATTCCTACCTTTTTCCGGCGGTCTTCGGTCTGGAAGCAATGGCACAGGTTGTCGCCCATGTGACCGGCGTCACCGGATTCCGCGGCGTACGGGTGGAGAATCTCATACTGCGGCGACCGATCATTGTAGACCCTGAAAAGGGAGTGGATATCATCATCTGGGCTCAAACCATGGAACGTGCAGCAGTTGAGGATAAGTTCACCGTCCGGGCAGGCATTTTCAAGGTCGGCACTGATCCAAACTCCGATTTCTTTTCAGCCACTTTCGTTATGGGATCCATGGATGCTCCCGCTGAACAGCTTCCTGATATACCCCAGGAGCCTTTGGATATGCATCCCCTGACAGACCTGTACCGCCAGACTCTCCTGTTTCAGGGATCTCGATTTCAACGCATCGATCAGGTCCATGTGCTCGAACGTCAGACAGATGAATCCGGAACGGTTGTTGTCAGCACTCCACCCTCTGATCCGGATTGTGCAAAGCTTGCCTTTGCCAGCTCTGAACATCATCATTTTTTACTGGGTGACCCTTTCCAGAGGGATAATCTGCTCCAATCGGCAGCTTTATTGATACCCCAGGACACCTCGTTGCCAATGTCCATCCGTCGCTGGGACATCTATCCCCGGGGCGAAATATCATCCAAACATCAACGGGAATTTATCCAAACCCGGCTTCAGGGTTTTCAGGATCAGGAAGTCGACACCTCGGTGGAATCCTGGGATTAATCCGGCGTGCTCAACGAAAGCCTGTCGGGATATCGCCTAAAAATACTAAAGCATCATGATGAATATCCAGCAGTGGCAGATTTGCTGTACCCGGATGAACGCGACTCGCGGCTTCTGCAGGACCGGATTTCAGAACTGGCTGCTGGATTGCGTCTGAACATTCCCCACATCAATGTGTCTCTTATTACAGGGCTTCACGATCTGCCCAGAGACCAGCGACGGGTGCTTGAACTTCCTTTGTTGAAGAAGGCCGTTGAACAATGGGCTGAACGTAATAAAATAGATAAATCTCAACTTACAATTCAGTGGCAGCCTTCCGGGAAACCGCAGGCACGGGTATCTGATGGACCTCTTGACATTTCCCTGGCCCATGATAATCGCTATTGTATCGTGGCTGCCGCATCCTGTCCTCTGGGATGCGACCTGGCTCCGGTTACTCATCGCACTTTGCAGCAGTGGAGCGGGTTGTTGGGGTCATTCGGTAAAAATCTGATTGCCGGGCAAGCAGCCGGTTATGGACTAGACCGGCGCGGCACAGCACTCTGGGCAGCCAGAGAAGTATTGCAGAAATTGAATGTGAAGGAAACGCTGTCCATCAAATTTGAAAATCCGACCGATGACAGTATCCTGTTTATTTGCACGACGGATAAGGGAGTGATCAAAATCATCACCTTTTGGACAGTTTTGACCCGCGGAAGAGAACGGGTGCTGGCATTGTC
>QMMT01000059.1 GCA_003647385.1 Deltaproteobacteria bacterium | reverse complement strand
TTTTTAAAATCATCATCAGGGGACAATAAATTCTGCTTGCACAGGCTGATCATTTGATCCACCTGTTTTGCCGCTTTTTTTTTAATTTTCTCCCCCATGGCTTCCCGGATCAGTGATATCCGCAACGATTCATCCACTATAACGGCATTAAATCCTTTGTATTCTTTTAAAAGTTTAAGACAGAAAGAGTGAAAGGTCGCAGCCAATACAGGTGCTTTTGTTTTGGGCACGTATTTTTCTATTCGCTTTTCAAGTTCTCCTGCGGCCTTGTTCGTGAATGTCAGGGCAAGAATAGAACCCGGATCAACCTGTCTTTTTGATATAAGATGGGCAATTTTAGCCGTCAATGTCCGGGTCTTTCCCGTACCTGGCCCGGCCTGGATGATCATGGCTCTGGCAGATGACTCAACCGCTTTTTGCTGCGCAGAATTCAGACCGGATAAAAGCGTTTGGATTTTAACAGGCTGTTTTGTTGCCGATTTTTTTTTGAACCTCTTTTGTTTCTGGCTCTCTTTTTTTACAATAACTTTTTTTACCTTTGTTTTAGCCTTTACTTTAGACTTATCCTTTTTTACGGGCAGGTCAAACAACAGGTATTTCTCACCTTTTAAATGTTCTTTTTGTTGTCTTGAGAAAAGGTTTACTTTCCCGTATTCACCGTCAAATCCTGGATCAATATTGACATCACCGGTTCGCATTTTCATAATGGCTTCTGCCAGCAGGGGTACATTAGCCGTCTCTATTTCCTGAACAGATTTTTCTAAAAGGATTCCAAGCTCCGGTCCTAAGATTTCAATGGCCCTGTTATAATAGCCTGCTACCTTTTTTGTTTTAGGCCCCACCTCAAAAATTTCCGAAAGGATATCGGCAAGGGGGATGATACTTTTAAATCCATGCCGGTTTTCAGGCAGATACCCTTCCGGCCTTGTGGCAAGTTCCTGGACTCTGTTTAATACCCCATAGGTCACTTTGCGACCACACTCGGGACAGATGCCGTCAATCCGGGCAGTAGTGGCAGGATTAAGGCAGATATCACATTTCCTGTGGCCGTCATAATGATACTTGCCCTGGTGAGGATACATATCTATGGTGCCCTGGTATTTCTCAAGATCATTTTTCTCAAGCGCCTGCCGAATATGAAAAAAACTCAACTTAGTATTGAACACAGAGGCGTTTCGCCCGAGATACCCTGGTGAATGGGCATCGGAATTGGATATCAGCCGGACATTATCAAGATCTTCAACACGCCAGTTCATGGGAGGATCGGAAGACAATCCTGTCTCAACGGCAAAGATATATTCTTTTAAAGAGCCGAAACACTCTTCAATTGAATCAAATCCTGATTTTGATCCAAACATGGAAAACCAGGGTGTCCATATATGGGCCGGCACAAAAAAACCCTTATCATTGATATCCAGCATGATGGAAAGCAGATCCGCTGCATCAAGCCCCAGTATCGGGCGCCCGTCTGATTTGATGTTTCCGATGGAATCAAGCTTTGCATTAAACTTTTTCACACTCGCAATATCAGGAAAATAAACCAGATTATGATTTTTTCTCACCCGGTCATCTTTCTTGTAAATATTGCTGATTTCCGTCTGTAGAATAAACCGGACAGGATTCCTGCACTTTTCGGGAATAGTTTTATCAATATCCTTTGCAATCTGCCTTTTAAGGGAGAACAATCCCGGTTCGGTCTCTTCGAGCTTGGACTCGATTTCTTCAATCCATGCGGGAAAGGTAAAATCCCCGGTTCCCACAACCCGGACCCCTTTAATCTGTGCCGCATAATATAAATTTTCAAAATCAAGATTCCTGGCAGTGGCTCGTGAATATTTTGAATGAAGATGAAGATCAGCTATAAATTTCATTTTTTTATCCGGTTTAGTGGTTTATTTTTTTACACAGACTCAATAATTTACACGATTTCCTCTTAATTTAAAAGAAAGATTCTGATAAAGAAGAATAACCAACCCCAACAATAAAAACGAAAGGGCTTGCAATGAACATTTTCCAGGATAAAATTCTTGTGATAGCAGAATCAGAATCCAAATCCATCATCTCCAGTTCTGTGAAAGATATTACCGGGCTTAAAATCCTTGAAGCAGATTCGGAAAACAAGGCATTTGAGCTGATTTATCATCATTCTTTCGTTCTGGTCATCATTGATGAGACGCTGCCCCACATCGATAAGTATAAAATCGGAGCCATGCTGCTCAGCCATAGAAAAACCCATGACGCCCCTTTGCTTATCATCACGGACACCATCACCCCGGAAAACTTCCTAACCGATTTTAAAGCGCTGCAGATTGACTATATTCTAAAACCCTTTGATGAACAATTGATTCTGACCAAAATAAAGATATTTTTTGAACTCTTTAAACAAAAAAATGCTGTTACCCAGAGTATTGATGAACTGGATAACGTTTATAAAAAAATCGTTGAACAGCATGAACTGGTCATAAAAGAAGAACTTTCAAAAAAAGAGCTTGTCAATATTTCATCCATTGCTGCAAACCAGATGCAGCAACCCCTTCAAAGCCTCCAGGGGAATATAAATCAATTGCTTCGAAACAGGGATATTAGCCCAAAAATCAAGTCAACCCTTGCATCCGTAAAGACCGCTACCGAGAGAATCTCGCACATCACAAAAAAACTTTTTGCCTTTCCCGGAAAAGCTAAAAAAGTATTATTTGATACTGCCTCAGGCCTGGATGAAAACCGACTTTATAAAATCCTCTATGTTGAAAGTTCAACTGAAGATTTCAATATCATTAATCATTTTATAAAAAATGTCATCAAGTGTGAACTGGCCCAGGCAAAGACACTTGAACAGGCGTTGGACCTTATTGCCGACAGCCGGTTTGATTTAATTTTCATTGATCATTTATTACCGGATGGAACCGGATTTGATCTGCTGTCAAAATTAAAACAGATGCGGTCGGATATCCCTGTTGTTTTCACTCTGGATAAACCCAATGCCTATATGGGGCCGGAAGCTGTATCAAAAGGTGCCTTCACTTATTTTGTAAAAGAAGAGTTCTCCAGCGGCAATATCCTTTCCATTATTCATGGTACACTGCAAAAAGCCAGGATCACCCGGGAAGTGGAAGATGCCCAGAATCGGATTGTGATGATTTCAAACAAAGACACCCTTACCAGACTTTTCAACCGACGCTGTTTTGAACAGGAACTTGAATCTGAAACATCCAAAGCAAAACGATATAAAATTCCTTTATCAATTCTTATTATGGATTTTGATCAGTTTGGGACCATCAATGAAACCCAGGGATATGATACGGGAGATGCCATCCTTTCCACCAGTGCGAGTATCATTCAAAGCATGGTCAGAAACAATGATGTGGTCTGTCGATATGGCGGAGAGGAATTTGGAATTGTCCTCCCGAACACGGCATTAAATGGTGCCAGGATGCTGGCGGAAAGAATCAGGAAAAAAATTGCTGATCACGAATTTAAAAAGGATTCCATTGTTTTAAATCTCACCGTCAGCATTGGCATTGCTTCCTATGTCCCTGAAACAGATAAAGACTATTCTTCCCTGGTAAAAAAAGCCCTGCATGCGCTGACATCTGCCATGGACCAGGGTGGAAATAGAATTAAAACATTTATGAATTAAACAAAAAGAGACTATATCATGCCAATATTTGACCCTCAAACAACCCAATTGATTAAAGACTGGGATCAAACCATAGAAACCCAAATCAAAATCAAGCGCATTACCACAGATCATCCAGAAGAAAATCAATTTATAAATTTTGCCGACCAGATGTCAGGCATAACCTCCAGACTGGTTATCGAAACCGAAAAAGGCGAAAAGGGTCTGCCCTGTTTACTGCTCAAAGAGAACATCACCTATTCGGCACTTCCACTTGAAAAAGAATTGGAACCCTTTTTTGAAGCTTTGTCACAAATAAACGATAAAAACCTGATACTTCCGGATCAGATCAAACAAGACCTTGATAAAATAGACATTCCGGTTCAATTAAAACTCTATATTGCCCTGCAGTGTCCCCATTGCCCCAATGTGGTCAGGACAGTGATGCCATTGGCCCTCTATTGTAAAAACATAAGCTTCCACATCATCGACGGCAGTCTGTTTCCTAAAACAGCTCAGAAAGACGGTGTCATGTCAGCACCCTGCCTGATCCTTGATGATGATTTCAGATGGACCGGAAGTGTCCAGCCCCAGGAAATTATAAAAATGATCACTGACCGTGATCCATCGCAATTGAGTGCCGGCACTTTAAAGACAATCCTTGAACAGGGGGATGCCGCCTGGATAACACAGGCCATGATTAAAAACAAAGGAATCTTTGATGCTTTTTTTAAACTGTTACTCCATGAAACATGGTCGGTAAGGCTTGGTGCCATGGTGATTGTTGAAGAACTTGCTGAAACTGACCCCGGTCTTGCAGCCTCTCTTGGCCCTGTCCTGACAAACCTGTTTGATGAAAAAGATGTGCCCATACAGGGAGACATTCTTTATGCCCTGGGCGAAGCCGGTGATCTTGAAACAAAAAAATGGATCCAGACAAAACTTCCAGAACTTGAACACCCGGACCTTATTGATGCCGCAAAAGACGCGTTGGACAGTCTGAAAACAAAACTGGCAACATAACTATAAAAAGCATACAAAAATTTGTACGCTTTTTATAGTTAATATCATAAGTTAGATTTTACAACAGACTTTCAAGAGATATTAAATCCATATTAAACGCATCTGCAACTGGTTTGCAGACAAGTTTATCACCCACATAGTTAACACCTTTTGCAAAATTTCCATTTTTACAAATTGCTTGCCATCCATCATTAGCTATTTTCAATGCGTAAGGCAGCATAGCATTAGTTAAGGCAATGGCCGACGTTAAAGGAACAGCACCCGGCATATTGGCAACACAATAGTGGATAACACCATCGAATTCATATATGGGATCACCGTGGTCGTTGGCTTGGAAATTTCAAAACACCCGCCCTGGTCAATGGCAACATCAACAATTACAGATCCTTTTTTCATTGTTGAAAGCATCTCTTTTGTAATCAATTTAGGGGCTTTGGCTCCAGCCACCAGGACGGCCGCCCACTACAAGATCTGATGTTTTTGCAAGATCTCTGATCAGTGCAGGCGAAGACATTAAAGGCCTACAATTTGCCGGCATGATTTCTGAAAGATATCTTAAACGATCAATGTTCATATCAAGAATCGTAACATCGGCTCCCATACCACAGGCGACTTGCGCAGCATGAACACCGACAACCCCGCCACCTATGACAAGCACATCTGCGGAGGGCGTTCCTGTCACACCACCTAAAATAAGCCCTCTTCCACCAAATGTTCTTTTAAAATATTTTTATTAATTCAGACATACCTTCTATAACCATAATATTGTTTATAGTTTTGATGATATTTTCTCTGTTTTTATTTGAATATTCCTTTATTGAATTAATGTTAGATATTTGAATTGACAAAATGTTCCGAAAAGGTATATTATTTATACCATGAAATTTGAATTTGACCTAATAAAGTCAAAAACCAACAAAGAAAAGCATGGGATTGATTTTATTGAAGCCCAAATACTTTGGGATGATCCTGATTTGTTGGAGATTCCGGCAAGAACAACGGATGAACAAAGGTTTATAGTTATTGGAAAAATAGCAGTAAAGCACTGGTCAGGCGTTATCACATATCGTGATGAAAACATACGGATTATCTATGTGCGACGCGCGAGAGATGAGGAGATTGAGATATATGAAGGCTAATGACTTTGACAAAAAATTCAATGAAGGAAAAAGCGTTGTAAAATACCTGGATCTTTCAAAAGCCAGACGACCCGAGCAGGAACAAAAAAGAGTTAATGTTGATTTTCCGCTCTGGATGATTCATTCACTGGACAAAGAAGCTAAGCGAATCGGAGTTCCCAGGCAGTCGATTATCAAGGTCTGGCTTGCAGAGAGATTGCAGCAAGCAACCGATTGCAGATGAAAGCTGTTATCCAGGCCAAAGAGCTTTCCCGTAAGTTTGGCAACCTTGTTGCGGTGGATCATGTGACATTTGAGATTTTTCAGGGTGAAATCTTTGGATTTTTAGGTTCCAATGGAGCCGGTAAGACGACAACGGTACGCATGCTCACAGGGGTGATCGATCCCACGGATGGCACGGCTGCAATACAAGGCCATGACATCCGGAAAGCATCATTGCTTTCGAGAACGCACATCGCCGTTGTCCCTGAAGAGGCAAATGTATACCTTGATCTGACGATCTGGCAGAACCTGATGCTTATGGCGGAATTGCATGGGATTGCGCGGCATCAACGTACTAAAAAAGCAACACACCTGCTTGACACATTCGGGCTGTCCGACAAAATAAAGCAGAAAGCACGGACACTCTCCAAAGGGCTTCGGCAAAGGCTTATGCTTTGTGCTGCCTTGGTAACGGGTCCGGAAATATTATTTCTTGACGAGCCCACCAGCGGGCTGGATGTCCAGAGCGCAAGGCTGATACGAAAGACAGTGCGCGATATGAACCAAAACGGCCTCACTGTGTTTTTGACTACTCACAACATGACTGAGGCAAGCGAAATGTGCTCAAGGGTAGCGATCATCGACAAAGGACGGATTGTTGCCATAGACTCCCCGGAAAAGCTTCGCTCCACCATCAGTGCCCGTCAATACGTCGAGGTCAGTTTTGCCGATGCTAAACCGGAAATAAATGAGCTGTCCTCTCTGTCAGGAGTGTCACAGGTTGATGTAGATCATAGGATGTTCCGGCTCTATACAAATTTTCCCGGCCAGGTGATAACCGAAGTTGTCCGACTGGTGGACCAGAAGGGATTGGAAATCACAGATCTCAGCAATTGTAAACCCAGCCTGGAGGATGTATTTCTTCACTTTACGAGTGACAGCAAAGAAAAGGATTTATAATGACGGTTCAGATGAAAAAAGTTCAGGCCTGGCACTGGCAGCTGCGGTGCTCACTGGTCATTTTAAAAAAAAATGCACGACTTTACTATCTGAAACCACCCGTTTTAATCTTTGGAGTTCTTTTTCCGGTATTTTTCTTTCTTGCCTTTAAGATGGGACGCCCTGTGGCAGCTCAAACGGTTGTTCCGGGCATGGTTGCCATGGCACTCTGGTTCACGGCTAGTGCAGTGGGGCCTTTGGTAACTCCCTGGGAACGAAACGCCAGGACCTATGAACGTCTTATCTCAACGCCAGTGTCACTGCCGGCAATACTGGCAGGAGACGTTATCAGCGGGTTTGTTTTCGGGGCCTGCCTTTCCATTATTCCGGTATTGCTCGGGCTCATTCTTACAGACACGACTATCGAAAACCTGCCCCTGCTCATTGCCGGCATCATAATGAGTGCCGTAAACTTTGCTTCTTTGGGCGTACTTCTTGCCGCACCTCCCGCAAGCGGTCCCTCTAACATCATGCTGTTATCAAACCTGGTCCGACTGCCGCTGCTTTTCGTAAGTGGTATATTTATGCCCATAGACCAGATGCCGGTCTGGATTCAGTGGATTGCACCCTTATCTCCGTTATCCTACTCAAGTGCTGTGATTCATTCAGCCTTCGGGTGCCCTGCTTTCTTTCCGGTATGGCCGAGCCTGGCTATGCTGGCCCTGTTGACTTTGATATTTTTCATGGCATCCTGCAAATTCCACAATATGTGGCGATCAAAGGGATTGTAAAAAATTATGACTGCTACAATAGTCACAAACTATGAACTGCAGCTTGCCAGCGATTATGTTCAGAACACCGGCTGTAATATTTTCCTGACAGGCAAGGCAGGTACCGGCAAAACGACATTTCTCAACCGTCTGCATGAAAACATGGCAAAGCGGATGATTATCACCGCTCCAACCGGTGTGGCAGCTATCAATGCCGGCGGGGTAACACTCCATTCTTTTTTTCAGCTGCCCTTTGGTCCATTTGTCCCGGGAAATGACGCATATGACCACAATTCTCACCGCCAGTTCAGGTTCAGCAAAGAAAAAAAACAGATTATACAAAGCCTTGATCTGCTGGTGATTGATGAAATAAGTATGGTAAGATCTGATTTACTCGATGCTGTGGATGCAGTACTGCGCCGCCATAGACGCAGTAATCAGCCCTTTGGCGGGGTGCAGCTACTGATGATCGGAGATCTGCATCAGCTCTCTCCCGTGGCAAAACGTGATGACTGGCAACTGATAAAGCAGTATTATGACTCAGTTTATTTTTTCAGCAGTCATGCCCTGTCTCAAACTCAATTGTTTACCATTGAATTAAAAGAAATTTTTCGCCAGTCAGACGAAAAATTCATCAAGCTGCTGAACCGGGTGCGCGACAACCAGCTTGATGCATCCACCCTGGCAGACCTTAACCAGCGTTATATTCCAAATTTTAC
>QMMT01000058.1 GCA_003647385.1 Deltaproteobacteria bacterium | reverse complement strand
ATCCGGAATGGACAAGAAAAAAAATTCTGTAGTCATAAAAATTCGGGATAATGGGTACGGCATCCCGAAAAACAAATTAAAAAAAATATTTGAGCCGTTTTATACCACCAAAACAGATGGGACAGGGCTTGGTTTGGCCGTCAGCTATGGTATTATCAAAAATCATCAAGGTACTGTAGATATTTTGAGCGAACTGGGTATTGGGACATTGATTACCCTTCAATTGCCAATAATCCGGTAAGTAAAAAGGACAGGCAGGAAAGGCAGGTGAATGATGAAAAGAAGAGTGCTGATTATTGACGATGAAAATATAATCTGCCAGGGCTGTAAAATGGTTTTAGGCGAAATAGGATATCTGTGTGATCATTCTCTATCAGGTGTTGCCGGACTTGAAACCGTTTTAAACAATCCTTACGATGTGCTTCTTATTGATATGAAACTTAAAGACATGGATGGCATGAAAATTTTAGAAACGGTTAAAAAAAGCAAGCCGGAACTTTATGTCATTGTTATCACAGGATATTCAACGGTTGAAAATGCCGTCAAAGCCATGAAGCTGGGTGCCAATGACTATATATCAAAACCGTTTAGTGAGGATGATATTGCCATTGCCGTTCAAAATGCTTTCAAAGATTAATCTATTATAAAAACTTACGGAGTCAATAAATGAAAATACAAACAATAAACCCCAGCGGTCTTCAGGGATCTATAATGGTTGTTGGCGGCGGTATTTCGGGAATGCAGGCCTCTCTGGATCTTGCCAATTCAGGATTTTATGTTTACCTGGTTGAACGATCTCCCGCCATTGGGGGGAAAATGGCCCAGCTGGACAAGACCTTTCCAACCAATGACTGTGCCATGTGAATTATCTCTCCCAAACTGGTCGAGGTCGGCCGGCACTCAAACATTTAACTGCTCACACTTACGGAAATTGCAGGTATTTCAGGATCCGAGGGGAATTTTAAGGTTTCCCTTGTAAAGCACCCCCGCTATGTAGACACCGATAAATGTCTGGCCTGCGGTCTTTGTGCAGAAAAATGCCCCAAAAAAGTTGAAGATGAATATAATGAAGGCCTTGGGAAAAGAAAGGCTATTTTTGTCCCTTATTCACAGGCTGTGCCGTTAAAATATGCCATTGATGACACCCAGTGTATCTATTTAAACAAAAAAAAATGCGGGGTTTGTGAAAAATTATGCCCGGCAGGTGCTATAAATTTTGAGGATACGAAAGAGGAGCTTTCACTTCATGTCGGTTCGATAATTCTTTCAACCGGATTCAATTCCTTTGATCCCTCAGAACTGGATAACCTTGGATTTAATCAGCATCCTGATATAGTGACGTCAATGGGGTTTGAACGGATACTTTCTGCCACCGGCCCCTCTGGAGGCCAGCTATGCCTGCCATCGGATAAAAAACAGACAATACATCCCCAAAAAATTGCCTGGCTGCAGTGTGTGGGATCCCGGGATGAAAACAAATGCAATAACGGCTATTGCTCTTCCGTATGCTGTATGTATGCTGTAAAACAGTCCATTATGGCCAAGGACCACACCAAAGACCCTTTAGACTGTGCCATATTTTACATGGACATGAGAACCCAGGGAAAAGATTTTGACAAATATGTGGACACGGCCGAAAAAAAAGGGGTGCGCTTCATACGATCCAAAGTCCACACCGCGGTTCCCTGCACGGATAAAAATGGCATATCGCTGATGTATGTGGATGAATCAGGTCATATTGAAAATGAAGTGTTTGACATCGTTGTTCTGTCAACAGGTCTTGAAATAGGAAAAGCTTCTGTTGAGCTTGCAAAAATCATGGGTATCAAAACAGATCGTTATCATTTCATTAAAACTGACAGTTTCAACCCTGTATCGACCTCATCACCGGGCATATATGCCTGCGGCGTTTTAACAGGGGCCAAAGATATTCCCCAGTCTGTTATGGAAGCCAGTTCCGCAGCAGCAGCAGCAACTGAAAATATTGCCCTTGCAAGACATACAAAAACAAAAAAAATTACAATCCCCCAGGAACGTGACGCGACTAGAGAATTTCCTAAAATAGGTGTTTTTGTCTGCAACTGCGGCACAAATATCGGCGGGGTCATTGATGTTCCAGGCGTTGTTGAATATGCAAGAACACTTCCCGGAGTCATCTATGCCGAAGAAAACCTTTTTACCTGTTCACAGGATACCCAGGATAAAATGGCCGATGTGATAAAACAAAAAGGCTTAAACAAAGTTGTTGTCGCCGCCTGTTCTCCTAAAACCCATGAGGGTCTGTTCAGACAGACTCTTGTCAATGCTGGTCTGAACAAGCACCTCTTTGAAATGGCGAATATCCGGAACCAGGATTCATGGGTCCATTCCACGCAGCCTGAGCAGGCCACACAAAAAGCCAAAGACCTTGTACGAATGGCAGTGGCCAAAAGTTTTCTTTTAGCGCCCCTGTTCGAAAGCCAGCTGCCGGTTACCCAGGCAGGTCTTGTGGTCGGCGGCGGTATTGCAGGGATGACCGCCGCACTTTCCCTTGCACGTCAGGGGTTCTTAGTCTCTCTTGTGGAAAAAAATCAAAATCTGGGCGGAAATGCAAGACTCCTTAACAGAACATATCTTGATGAAGATATCGGCTCATATGTAAAACAGCTGATACAGGATATTCAAAAAAATGACCTGATCAATCTCTTTTTAGGTTCAACCATAAAACAGGTTAGCGGGTTTGTGGGAAATTTTAAGACAACCATTGTAACAGGAGAATCTGAAAAACAAATTTCCCACGGGGTTGCCATTTTAGCTGTGGGTGCCAAAGAGTCAAAACCGGACGAATATCTGTATGGAAAGCACCCATCCGTTCTGACCCATCTTGACCTTGATGCCCTGCTTAAAAAAGGTACTCCCCGTATTAAAAAGGCTGGAAATATTCTTTTCATCCAATGTGTGGGATCCAGGAATGAGGCATATCCTTATTGCTCTAAAGTCTGCTGCACCCATTCCATAAAAAGCGCCATTGAAATTAAAAAAATAAATCCCGAGGCAAACATTTTCATTCTATACAGGGATATCAGGACCTATGGGAAACGGGAACTGATCTATAAACAGGCCCGCGACCTTGGCATTCTCTTTTTCCGGTATGACCCGGAAAACAAGCCTATTGTCACCCCATATGAGGGATATGTCTCCGCAGAATTTAATGACCCTATTTTAGAAAGAAGAGTGTCTGTTGATGCGGATATTCTCTGCCTTGCCTCGAGAATAGAAGCCAATAACAACAAAAAACTTTCCCAGGCATTCAAGGTTGCCTGTGACAGCGATGGATGGCTTTTGGAAGCCCACCAGAAACTGAGGCCTGTTGATTTTGCCACCGACGGAATTTTCCTGTGCGGAATGGCCCATTATCCAAAGCCGATTGATGAAAGTATTGCCCAGGCCAAGGCCGCTGCATCAAGGGCAATAACAACCCTGGCTAAAGATACCATAAGTGTCGGTGGTATCGTATCAAAAGTGAATGCCAGGCTTTGTTCAGGCTGTGAGGCCTGCATTGAAGTATGCCCTTACGGGGCCATTGCAATGGATATTAAAAACCATGTTGCCCTGATTAACAGCGCCCTATGCAAGGGATGCGGCGCGTGTGCCGCCACATGTCCTTCTGAAGCTTTAACACTTGACGGATTTAACAATGAACAGCTATACGCACAGATTAAAAGTGCAATGACCGTATAAATAAAAGAAGGAGCCTTCTCTTGAAAACAAATATATTTGAACCTAAAATAATTGCCTTTATGTGCAATTGGTGCACATACGGTGCTGCTGACCTGGCCGGTGTCTCACGACTTCAGTATCCCCCCAATATCATACCGGTCAGGGTCATGTGTTCAGCATCCATATCACCGCATCATATCCTCAGAGCGTTGCAGAGCAAAGCTGACGGTGTTCTGGTGGGCGGGTGACATATTGGAGACTGTCATTACCAGTCTGGTAATCATATGACCATCAAAAGAATTACGTTTATTCAGGAACTTTTAAAATTCATAGGGCTGGAAGGACGTCTCCATCTTGAATGGATATCTTCGGCGGAAGCCCAGAAATATGTACAGGTTGTTACGGATTTTACGGAAAAAATCAGGAAAATGGGACCCAATCCCCTACGAGCTGACAGTATTTTGGAAGGAGAAATTATATTATGAATATCATCCATCAGGTCGAGCAGCTCATTACACAGGACAAGGTTGATATTTTTTTAGGATATAAGGAGTTGGATGGCCATTTGATTCCCCACGGATTTACCCGGGACAATTTAGATGAACTAAAAGAACTTCAAACAGGTGAGAACCGTTACTCTCTTGAAAAAATAGCAACCCACCTGACGGAAAAACACCCGGATATTAGAATCGGAATCATCGCAAGAGATTGCAACCAGAGGTCGTTGAATCTTCTTTACACATGGAATCAGTTAAATCCTGACCAGATTGAAACGGTGAATGTCAATTGCTGCCCGTCACCGCTCAAACTCCATGGTGACTGTTCTTATCTGGAACCAAAACAGACCGGGGCCTTTAAAAAAGAACATGGGATTGATTTTAATATAGATCCTGACGTCCTTGTGGATTCCTATGATAATAACGAGCGATTTTCCAGATGGATGTACGAGTTCAGTAAATGCATAAAATGTTACGGGTGCAGAAATATATGCCCCGTATGTTTCTGTACGGAATGCAGCCTTGAACATGCAAGCCTTATCGAGCCGGGAACACTGCCGGCTGATATCCCTATCTTCCATCTGGTCCGGGCAACCCATATGGCCGGAAGATGTATCGACTGCGGATTATGTGAAGATGCCTGCCCCTCCCACATTCCATTGCGCCTTCTTTACAGGGAGGTCAATGAAATTGTATCAAGCGTCTTCGATTACAGGCCTGGAGATGGTATGGAGAAATCACCGTTTACCATCATCGGAGATAAAGTAGTACTGGAACCCAAACCAATGGATTTTCAAGTAGAAGGAGAAAAATAATGGACTGCAAATTTGTACCATCTGTCTGCTCATATTGCGGAACAGGATGCGGCGTCCTTTTTGAAGTTATTGACGGAAAAATAAATTCCACCCTGCCCCTTAAATCTTATCCGGTCAATCAGGGAAAACTCTGCATAAAAGGATGGAATCTCCATGAATATATCAATAGTTTTATGCGATTAAAAACACCATTAATCAAGGAGGATGGTAAATTCCAAAAAGCGACATGGGATGAAGCGATTGATCATTGTGCAGCTAACTTTCAAAAAAACAAACAGGACTTCGGTCCTGATTCCATCGGGGTTCTGGTATCTGCCAAAATCACCAACGAAGAAAACTATCTGGCCCAGAAATTTACAAGGGCCGTCATAGGAACCAACAACGTAGATCATTGCGCCCGTCTGTGACATTCTTCCACAGTGGCAGGTCTTGCCGCTGCATTCGGAAGTGGCTCCATGACAAATTCCATAGCTGAATTTGAAAAAGATTCAAAACTGATTTTTGTTATCGGGTCCAACACAACAGCATGCCATCCCCTGATTGCCAGCCGCATTATCAAGGCAAAAGAAAATGGGGCAAAATTAATTGTTGCTGATCCCAGAAATATTCAGCTTGCAAAGCTTGCCGATCTTTGTGTCCATCATCGCCTGGGTTCTGATGTTGCCCTGCTGAACGGCATGATGCATGTGATTATTAAAAACAACTGGCATTCTGAAGAATACATTAATACCCGATGTGAAGACTTTGAAGCCTTTAAAAAAACGATTAACAAATATACACCGGCAAAAGTCTCAAAAATTACTGAGATTGATAAAAAAGATATTGAAAAAATGGCAGAACTCTATGCTGAAAATTCTCCTGCCGCATTATTATATGCCATGGGTATTACCCAGCATACCACGGGTGTTGATAATGTAAAATCCTGCGCCAATATCGCCATGCTCTGTGGGAATGTCGGTGTAGCCGGGGGGGGGGTAAACCCCTTAAGGGGACAAAATAATGTTCAGGGAGCGTGTGATATGGGTGGCTTGCCGAATGTATTCACCGGATATCAGCCTGTTGCCAATCCTGCTGTATTGAAAAAATTTTCAGATGCATGGAAATGTGAACTTTCCGACACGCCGGGTATGACCATAACGGATATGATCTCAGCCATTGACCATGGTAAGATCAAAGCCATGTATATCATTGGCGAAAACCCGAAACTCAGTGATCCGGACTGGAACCACTTGAATCATGCCCTTAAAAAACTTAACTTTCTAGCGGTTCAGGACATTTTTCTTTCAGAGACTGCCCAGATAGCAGATGTGGTATTATCCTCTGCTGCTCTGGGTGAAAGGGAGGGGACCTTTACCAATACGGAAAGGCGGTGTTCAAGGACAAGAAAAGCCGTAGAACCGGCAGGCAACGCTTTACCCGATTGGGAAATCATCTCAAAACTGTCCACGGCCATGGGATATGATATGTCCTATGCGTCTACCGAAGAAATCTTTAATGAAATCACCTCTTTGACGGAAAGCAGCTATGGGGGGATGACCTATGAACGGCTTGGTATCAATGGCCTGCAATGGCCCTGTCCCGATCAAAACCATCCGGGGACACCTTATCTTCACAAAGAATCCTTTGCCAGGGGAAAAGGCAGATTTCATGCCGTTGACTATAAGGACCCGGCAGAGCTTGCCTGTGAAGACTATCCGTTCCTGCTTACAACCGGGAGAATGTTTGCCCACTTTCATACCGGCACCATGACAAGAGTATCAAAACATCTGGATGTAGAACAGAAAACCGGATATGTTGAAATTCATCCAAAAGATGCACAAAAGCTCAGAATAACGTCAAATGAATCCGTGCTCTTGACGTCAAGAAGAGGGAAAATGGAAGTCCCTGCCAGAATAACAACAGATATAAAACCCGGGACAGTATTTTTGCCCATTCATTTTGGCGAAAACCCGACCAATATTCTAACCAGTTCCAATGCATTTGACCCCCTGGCCAAAATCCCGGAATTTAAAGTAGGCGCTGTTAAAATTGAAAAATTAATACAATAAGCATATTCTTTTACAAATGATACACATTGCATTGACAAGGATATGTCCTGGGATATCACAAAGCTGCCAAAATGGCTGAAATCGGTCGCTGGGCCCAGATGTGGGGAGTGACGAATGTAGAGAACCCGACGTCATCTCAAAATTGTTTATTAAACCCTTTAGTGATCTTCAGACAGCCATAAACCAAGCCCTTGAAGAAAAAGGCAGGAATGCGAAAGTCCTGTTTTTGATGGACGGGGGACTTACCGTACCTTTGGTTCAATAAACAAAACATGGTGGTTTGAAAAATAACGAAATATTTCTGCCAACCCATATTTTGTGTCAGAGCTTATCCAAAGAGAGAGCTCTGGCCAACAGCTTTAAATACCTTTGAAATCTGATTCACTATAAGTACTGGTAAAAGAAGGGAACGTATTTCAAACAAAGGGTCTTGGTTGGTCTATATAGACACAATCGTCACTGTCTATCGGCCTGATTATGCCTTCTAAAATGATGACTTTATCTCCAATATACAATAATGGAATTTTGATTAGTTTAACTTTGCTTTTTCCCATAAAGATGAATTTCAATTCGGCGTTTCATAAAAACTGTTATTACAACATACAGACTTTTGATTAAGTTAAATCAAATCCGGTGTATTTGAGTTGTCAGTTTCCATTGATGGGTAAAAGTTTTCCCACAAGTGTTACATTTTCTGCTCATTTTGTTACATTTTTTTCATAGGTAATATTACCTATAAGGACCTGAGAATACTATAAAATGGGGTTCATGATAGTGTAAAAACATGGTATATTTCTTGCTTGTATTATAGCAAACAAAGATAAAGCCAAACCTGTTGAAAAATAGGGACGGAAAACTTCGGGTCTTAAAAGATAGCCGGGTTGCCATTGAGCATCCCGGCTTTTTGTTTATGAGTTCACAAATCTGGTATTACAGACCAAATTCTGATGAACTCGTAAAAGTCAGATTTTGCTGTCTTTTTAGCCGTAACATACTGAAATTATTAATAGCGATTTTGCTATTTTCGACTTTTTACGAGACTATCAAATTCTAAAGGGGGAAGTAAAGATGAAGCAGATGAAAACATTTACATTCATTACAGGCATATTGTTCCTGCTGGTACTATTTCCATTGGCATCCCATGCACAGGTGCCCGGACAGATGAATTACCAGGGTTATCTGACCGACACAGACGGCAAACCCCTGGATGGTAATTATACAATGGCCTTTGCTTTATACACTGTATCAGCAGGGGGAACTGCATTCTGGAATGAAACCCAAGCGATTAGCGTGGCAGGCGGGACATATAATGTTATTCTGGGACAGCTGGGGACTGAACTTGATCCTGTCGATTTTGACGGGGATATTTATCTGGGTGTGACAATTGAATCGGATGCTGAAATGGAGCCACGGCAAAAACTCACATCTACGGCATTTGCCTTGAAAGCAGCCGT
>QMMT01000057.1 GCA_003647385.1 Deltaproteobacteria bacterium | reverse complement strand
TTCATGTTGATCTCCTTAATTTTAATTTTTTATGTTCTTGGATTGAAAGTTGAATGAGTCTGTCTAAAAGTTTGGTAAAAGAGTATCCTGCTTCTTGAGCAGATTGAGGATATAGACTGGTAGCCGTCATCCCCGGGATTGTATTGGTTTCCAGAACAGTCAATTCATTGTTGGAAAAAATAAAGTCTGTCCGGGAATATCCTTTGAGGAAAAGTGCCTGATGCGCTTTTACAGCGAGGTCCTGCACCTTTTTTGTGGTTGCCTCATCAATACGGGCAGGGCAGATTTCTGTTGTTTCTCCGGCAACGTATTTTGCCTTGTAATCGAAAAACTCGTGCCCTTCACCCGGAATGATTTCAATGACGGGTAAGGCTTCTAATTCATCATTGCCCAGGACTCCGCAGGTCAGTTCAATACCCTTAATATATTTTTCAAGGATGATGCTGTCATCATGCTCAAACCCACATTTTACAGCATCTTCAAGATCTTTTTTTTCTTTGACGATGGTCATTCCCACGCTTGATCCGGCGCAGGCTGGTTTTACCACCACGGGCAGGTCCAGGGTACCCACAACTTTTGATAGATCTATTTTTTCAGACATTGAAAAACAAAGATAGGAAGGTGTAGGGATTTTTGCACCATCATAGAGCCTTTTGGCAACCAGTTTGTTCATGGCCATTGCGCTTCCTAGGACACCTGCACCCTGGTAGGGAATGTTAAGCAGGTCTAAAAGTCCCTGAACTGTTCCGTCTTCCCCAAAAGGACCGTGCAGGATGATCAAGGCAGCATCGATTTTGTCTGCGTCAATGACGAGTTGCTTAAGGTCTGTTTTTGGATCATACAAGGTGATGTCATACTTGTCCTTATCAAGGGCCGCAAATACCTGTTTGCCGCTGCTAAGCGATACTTCTCTTTCCGAAGAGACACCGCCGGATAAAAGAGCCAGCCGGGTTTTTTTCATAGTAAACTCCTTTTTTATCCCTGAATAATGGTTTGTCGTGCTTTGTCAAACTCTTTCTGTGTGATGAGATCTTTTTTGAAAAGTGCCGTCAGTCTAAAAATTTCCTGCTCTATTTTATTGATGTCGCTTTCAATAAGAAGTCTGTTTGAAAGAGTTGAAGGATGATGGTCAATGAGCATCTGTTGATTTTCTTTTGCAGTTATTTTAAAAGATGCAACTCCCCCAAGAAGTCTGACTTCAACTGTCCTGTCCCGGAATTCGGGCATGGAGAGAATATCTTTAATTTCAGAAGAGTGCTGACTCATCCGACGGTAAAAAATCCAGGCAATGGTCAGAACTAAAATACCGATACTGCCCATTATCCAGGGAAGATAGTGATATACACCCTTGAACAGGACAACAGTGACACCAATACCGGCCAGTAAAATAACATGGGCCAGCAGGATGAAATAAGCGATGAAAATATTTTTGAAAAGTCCGTCTCTATCTTTGTTCTTAAATATCATGATATCTTTTTAATTAAATTATCCCGGTAACTGTCTAACAACATGGGCGAGCAGGAACTGTCTCCCCTTATGGTGTTTAATTTGATAAAAAGGTAATTGAGTTTTTTTTGAAGTTTAAGTCTTTCAGGCGAATCAACCACCGTGGCTTCAAGTAATTGTTCGGCCTGGGTGATCTTTTTTTTAAGTTCAACTTCCGGGGGAAGAAAACCAGCATTCTTCAGTATTTTATGTGCAAGCCGTAATTCGTGCGGAACATACTGACCTTCAAATGTAAATGGTTTGCTCATGCCTTCCAGATTATCGAATTCACCATCTTTCTGGGCTTTTTTTATCCTTTCTTCAACAAGTGCCTCAAATCCCGGAATCATAAAATATTCAATGCTCCTGATGATAAAACGGGTTAAATGTTTGATTGTTAATTTTTAAGGTTTTAATTTTATTAAACCCGCAACTGATTTGCAAGGGATATTTTCTTGACACCTAATGGGCAATACTGTATCAAATATCATTTTAATTTAAAGGATATAGCAATAGTTTAAGCATGAAATTCACGCAAAAAAAAGTATTTTTTATTATTTTTCTAACCCTTTTTGCTTTATTGGGAACGGGTGTTGCAGATAATAGCGTGAATGAAAACAAAATGACAGCTTTTGAAGATCTCTTTGAAGGGTTTGTCTATTATGCCGACAAGCAAAAACTGTCCTTGAAATCAGTAAAAAAAAAGTTTGCCTCAACTCTGGATTCACACGAACTGGCCTTGGAAATCATTAAAACTTTGATTGAAGGACCATCTGACTCACATCTTGAGGCAACCTGGCCTAAGGGTACAAAAATCAATTCTTTTTTTATTGCGGATGATGGAAAAGCATATGTTGATCTTGACCTGGAGCCTTCAATGTTAGAAAATATGGATACAGGAACTGAGCTTCTGGCCATATATTCAATGGTAAATTCACTCACCATGAATATTGCTAAAATAAAAATGGTTAAGATACTGATTCAGGGCAAAGATGCATTGACACTGGCCGGTCATATTGATCTTGAATACTTTTATAAAACAAATATGTTGATTGTAACCTTAAGGTCACACGTAACCAATAGGCCACACGTACCAATAGGTCACACGTAACCAATAGGTCACACGTAAAATGAGCAAAAAAAAAAATATCAGTCAGTTTAGAAATATTGGAATCATGGCCCACATTGATGCGGGTAAAACCACGGTAACGGAACGAATCCTTTATTATACGGGGAAATCCTATAAAATTGGGGAAGTTCATGATGGAGAAGCCGTCATGGACTGGATGCAGGACGAGCAGGACCGTGGCATCACCATCACTTCTGCTGTGACCACCTGTGAATGGAACAAATCTCTTATTCAAATTATAGATACGCCGGGACATGTGGATTTTACCGTTGAAGTGGAAAGGGCCTTGAGAGTTCTGGATGGGGCTATTGGTGTTTTCTGTGCTGTAGGGGGTGTTGAACCACAATCTGAGACGGTATGGAGACAGGCAGACAGATATTCGGTTCCAAGGATGGCATTTGTTAATAAAATGGATAGAACCGGTGCAAATTTTTTTGATGCCGTCAACTCCATAAAAGAAAAGCTCGGTGCAAACCCTGTGATACTTCAATTGCCCATGGGGGCTGAAGACCATTTTTCAGGTGTCATTGATTTAATCAATATGAAACAGATCACCTGGGATGATGAAACAAAGGGTGCTGAGTATTCAAAAGATGACATTTCTCCTGAATATGAAAAAATAGCTTATCAATATCGGGAAACCCTTCTTGAAGCCATATCAGAAGTTAACGATGAAATAATGGAGAAATATCTTTCTGAAGAGGATATTGCCATTGAGGAAATTATCAAAGCCATACGGGCTGCAACCATCTTACGGCAGATTGTACCTGTCTTTTGTGGAAGCGCCCTTAAAAACAAAGGGATTCAGCCGTTACTGGATGGAATAGAGTTGTATTTGCCAAGCCCACTGGATATCCCTCCCATTAAAGGTATACATCCGGACTCTGGAGAAGAATTAGAGTTTTTGCCCCAAAAAGGCGGTCCACTTGCCGCCTTGATTTTTAAAGTCTCCATGATCGAAGGCAGAAAGCTTTCTTTTGCCAGGATTTATTCCGGTAAAATTGAGGCAGGATCTGATGTGTTTAACCCGCTTTTAAAGAAAAAAGAAAAATTGTCCAGAATTTTGAAAATGCATGCCAATAAAAGAGAGCGGTTAAAAGAGGCATCGGCAGGAGATATTATCGGCATTGTGGGGTTAAAGGATTCAGGAACCGGTGATACCTTATGTTCCCAGGATAATCCTGTTTTTCTTGAAAAAATGGAATATGAGGACCCTGTCATTTCCATTGCCATTGAACCCAAGACGCATGTGGATCAGGAAAAACTGGATAGTGTGCTTGAAAAGTTTACTATTGAAGATCCGACCTTGACGGTGAGAAAGGATGATGAAACCGGACAGACCATTTTGTCCGGCATGGGAGAGCTTCATCTTGAGATTATTATTTCAAGGATGTTAAAAGAGTTTAAAACCAATGTCAATGTGGGAAATCCCCAGGTTGTTTACCGGGAAGTATTGACTTGTCGGGCAAAAGGTCAGGCTGTTTTTGAAAGAGAAATATCCGGAAAGATGCATTTTGCAGGTGTCAATATCCAACTTAAGCCTTTAAACCGGGGTGACGGGATTACATTTAAATCTGAAGCAGGTGATGATCAGATCCCGGAACAATATATCCCGGCCATTGAAAAAGGAATCCGGGAGAGTCTTGAAGGTGGATTTCTGAAAGGATACCCCCTGGTTGATGTCGGCATTGTGATTGAAGGCGGCGGCTTTGATGAACGAAGTTCAGAGCTTGCCTTTTCTGTCTGTGCATCCATGGCCTGTAAAGATGCTTTGGAAAATACTACTTTGGCACTGCTTGAGCCTATTATGGCGGTTGAGGTGTTTGTGCCGGATGCTTACATGGGAGATGCCATATCCGATCTGAATGCAAGGGGTGGAAAAGTGGAATCCATTAATCCTAAAGTGGGTATCCAGATTGTAAAAGCCGTGGTTCCCCTATCTAAAATGTTCGGATATTCCACAGCCCTTCGGTCGGCTTCCCAGGGCAGGGGAACATTTACCATGCAGTTTTCACGGTTTGATAAGGTATAAATAATAAAAGGATCATATCACTCTATTGAATCTACCTGATATGATCCTTTTGTTTTATTTCAAGGTATTAATTTTCTAATCTTCGAAAATGGCATCCCCGGGGAATTGTTTTTTGATATCTGCTGGTGTTACATCGTACATTCCTGCACCTGCTACATAGTCTTTACCCCCGTGTTTTACAACTTTTACATAGGATATTTTTGGGAAAGTTCCATCCCCTCTCTTTGGATGTGGCCATACATAGGGTACCCATCCAGCCCCTTTTTCTTCACAAATTTCGCTGAAATTTAAAAATAAAAGTGTACCATTTTTATCTGCGAAACCTGACATGTCTTTACCGTCAAGAGAAGGTTTTATGGGATGCATGAGGACAACGGCATTAAGGTCCTGTATCCAGATATACCCAGCTCCATCAGCAAATCTGAATTCTCCATTCGGGTCTTTAATTTTTGCAAAAGCAGCTTCACCTTCAGCTCCAATCAGTTTACAGGCCTCTATGACCTTTTCCTTGGCAAGCTGAGGTGTCAGTGGTTCGGCAAATCCGCTGGCTGCAAAGCTAAGCGCAATCAAAAGACTGCTAAAGATGATTAACGTTTTTTTGACCATGGTTTTCCTCCTTAATAAGGTTAATTATGGTAAATATTACTATATCGAGCTAAACTCACTAAAGCTTGAATTGACTGATAAGTTCCTGTAAGTCTTTGGCAAGTTTTTTAAGCTCGCTACTGTTTGTGTTAACTAATTCACACTCTTTTAATACGTCATTGCTGCTGGTATTTACCTCCCCGATATCCCGGGCAATTTCACCGGACACACTGCTGCTCTGGGCAACGTTTTCGCTTACTTCCTGCAATCCGCTTGAAGCCTGCCCCATATTTTCGGAAATCTCTTTAGTCGTGGCAGATTGTTCCTCCACAGCCGCTGCAATGGTTCCGACAATTTCATTAACATTTTCAATTATTTTTGATACGCCTTCTATCTCCTGAACTGTATCTGATGTAGAATTCTGAATGCTTTCAATACGCGTTTTAATATCATTGGTTGCACCTGCTGTTTGCAGGGCCAGTTGCTTTATCTCCGAGGCTACAACCGCAAAGCCTTTTCCGGCTTCTCCAGCTCTGGCCGCTTCAATAGTAGCATTTAACGCCAGAAGATTGGTCTGCTCCGAAATTTCGGAAATCACTTCGGTTACCTTGCTGATTTCTTTAGCAGCTTCTCCGAGCTCATTCACTCTTTGGGTTGCACTTCCCGCTTTTTCAACCGCCTCCTGGGTAATGGAATTACCGGTTTCAGAGTTTTTGGCGATTTCATTGATGGAAGAGTTTATCTCATCTGCGGCAATGGAGACCGTATTGATATTGGTGGCGGCTTCTTCAGATGTTGCGGCTACAGAATTCATATTGGTACTCATCTCTTCTGCTGCTGCTGCCACTGATTCTGATTTTGTCGTTACATTCTTTGCACCTTCGGACATGGAGGCTGCAAGGCCGCTTAGATCTGAAGAAGAGGTTGTTAATTTTTCAGAATAAGTGGTCATCTGGCTGATAATATTTTTTAAATTCTCTGTCATGGCATTGGTATCATCGGCAAGGGCGCCCAGTTCATCATTGGAGGAAATGTTTACTTTTTTCTTGAGGTCGCCTTTGGCAATCAGTTTTGTTACATCTGCCAGGGCTGTAATACTTTTGGTCATATATCGGCTCATAAACATCCCCAGTCCAATGGCGATCAAAACAGCGGCCAGGGTCAGGACAACTAGAAAAACTATACCACTCTTTTTAGACGATTCAGCTTTTTGCAGGGCAGTTGCCATTTCTTTTTCTGCCCCTTTGACAAGATGCTCAAGCTCTTTATTAATTTCATTCACAGACCGGGTTAAGGCTGAAAGCTTTTCTGTTTTTGCAGCATCAAGTTTTTTATAGACTGGTTCTATATCTGCATTGATTTTATCAAGATATTTATTGATCCGTGCAATATTTCCACGGTTCCTTTTTAAATATTTATCTTTTCCTTTAAACTCTTTTTCATTGTTGATTTTTACAGCATATCCCAGTAATTTTATATGATATTTATCTATTTGCTTAATAAACTTGTTTAAGGTTTCATCATCAACCTTATAGGTGTTTATCCAGATTCCAAAAGGACTTTTGGCAGGGTCAGTATTTTTTTCAAATTTTGTTACACTGACCACTACACTTTCAAGTGACTTAAACCAGTCGGTTTGATATTTCTGTAAAATTAGAAGATAACTGGGAAGATCATAATTTTTACCATCTGCTGTAACCGAGTATTTTAAATATTCATTATGGGCTTTTATAAGGTCTGTACTGCCCTTCTTGAATGTACTGCCTTCTTTGACAATTTTGTTAATTGTTTTAAGTAATTCACTGGAACCTTTAGGAACAATGATATCCAGGCCAAGTTTTTTATACACCTTATAGGAGTTGCTTTTTTTAAATTTATCAGAAGATGTTCCGTAATTCAGCATTGAAAGCCACATGTCAAATTCATCCAGCTTTGCCAGGAGGTTTTTCTCTTTGTCGGCAAGCCCTGAGGAAGAATGGATATAGTCATCAATGGATTTTTCCACCTCTACAATGGTAAGCTCGGCGTTCATCACGGAATGCGCCAGGGGTACTTTTTCTTTTGCAACTGTATCAGTAGAACGAGATACTTTGTTGAGAATCATTATACCGACACCGCCGGATAAGAGTACCAGAAATGCAAGAAGTAGAAAACTAAAGGTGAGTTTTTTCCCGATAGTCAGCTTCATATCAACCCCTCCATGGTTAAAATTTTACTTTGAGATTTGCATACTTTAGCAAAGGGTTATTGGATAATCAATATTTTTTTAATTAATTTAAGGCAGTTAAATAAAATGGTGGGTTATTTTGAAAATATTTCATTGGAAAAAATCTGCGAAATACGATGCGATCGTCACTCTTTTTTGATGGTATCAGGAGATTGTTTTGTTAACCGATTTAATAGTTTTTTTGTCTTTTTGATGTCGGTTTCACTTTTTAGTGTGTCTAATGCTTTATTTAAATGCACAACAGCGGTTTTATAGTTGTTGATTTTAGAATAATAGACACCCAGATAATAATGAGAAAGACCTGCATTTTTTTCAAGCGATAAAATGTTTGCCAGACGAAAGTAAGCTTGTGGATATAAGGAGGGTTCCTTATCTATTATGGTATTAAATAGTTTTTTTGCTTTTGAAAGGTTCCTTAACTCAAGATATGCACCTGCCTTATGAAATGTGGCCATCAACCCCATGACAGGATCAGATTCAATTCCCTTAAGAACGTTGAGCGCTTTTTCAGGCTCTCCATTGAGCAGGTATATTCTACCCATTTCAAGCAGTATCATTGGATCGAAAATGTTAATGGAAAGCGCTTTTTTCAGGTGGAGTATGGCTTTTTTCCCCATAAATTTTCTGGCATAAATCAGGCCCAGCCCATAATGAATGGCAGCAGCGTCAGCGCTTGAAGGATCATTTTCCAGCTGGGTGGTTAATTTAAGAAAGGTGGGCTCAATCTTCGCGTAAAGGCCTAAAAGCCTGTATTTTACCATATCAAACCTGAAGTCTTCATCACATTTTATCTTTTTTGGCGAAGGAACGTAGCCTGAAAGAATCGTTTCAACATGGCCAATTCGCTGGCCGGTCCCCGGATGGGTCTTAACATAATCCGGGATTCCTTCCACACCTCGATAGTCTGACGCCCTGATTTTCATTAAGCCCGACAAGAGTCCTTCCGGTGAAAAGCAGCTTCTTTTTAGAAACATGATTCCTTTTTCGTCGGCTTCTGTTTCATTCTCTCTTGTAAAGGCAAGCATGGCTGTCTGGCTAAGGGCCATTGTTCCTGTTATCACTGCTGCTCCGGCACCATCGCTTGACTGACTACCGATGATGGCACCGGCGATTAGCCCTGCCAGACTTCCAATACTGATATATTTAGATCGATCAATGGATTCGGATACATGGCGGCTTGCAGCATGGGCAATTT
>QMMT01000056.1 GCA_003647385.1 Deltaproteobacteria bacterium | reverse complement strand
ATATTACCCGGCTTTCTATTTTTAGATACCTTGTAAAAGTAGGAGACGAAGGAGCACCCGTTGGGCAGATTCAGGAAGAGTTAGATATACCAGGCTCTACTTTGTCACATCATATCAGCAGACTGATTTCCGTTGGATTGATTAAGCAGGTACGGGATAGCCGAACACTTTATTGCATACCCCAGTTTGAAGTATTGGATGATCTTGTCGACTTTCTAAAGTCTGAATGTTGTACTGAAGCAAAATGTAAACAATAATATTTTTTTGTTAAAATATTCCGAAATATTTAGAAATATAGAATGGATTATAAACAGAGGAATTTAACATGACCACTGAGATTTTGAAAATTACAGATTTCATGATTAACGCATTTATTCACATTTGGCCATATCTTATAATAACTATACCAATTGCTGTAGCTGTGAATATGTCCGGAGCGTCGAAGCATATAAAGCGAGCTTTTGATGCAGGACCAATAGCTGCAATCCTGCTGGCAACATTGGTCGGTGCTTTCAGTCCTTTTTGTTCCTGTGGTGTTATCCCTGTAATTGCTGCTTTGTTAATTGGCGGTGTCCCTCTTCCCCCGGTAATGGCGTTCTGGATTGCATCCCCCTCAATGGACCCGGAAATTTTCTTTTTAAGTGTTGGAACCATTGGTTGGAACCTGGCGATCTGGCGTTTGGCCGGCACTTTGGTTATGAGCTTAAGCGCAGGATTCATTACTCATGCACTGATGCAGACAGGATGGATCAGTAAAAATGTTCTTAAACGCAATACAATATCAGATGTTCCTCAAAAATTGTCCAGAATTAAGGTAATGAGTATAGCATTCTCTTCCAGCTTAAAAAAAATATTTTCTTTGAAGTCTAAAGCACTGATTCCTGCTCAGGCTTCAGCCTGTTGCACTGAGGGAACAGTAAATGTTACTCAAATTCAACCTTTTGTTTCTTATACAAATAACGAGACTCAAGGATGCAGCAGTATGGGCGATGCTTCAACATCCTGCGGCTGCAATGAAGAAGACTCTTTCTGGAAACGATTAAGTAAAGAATCCCTGGATGCCTCCTTAATGGTAATTAAGTTTATGGCCTTGGCATTTTTTCTGGAAGCATTGATCATTCTTTATGTACCAGAAGAATGGATAACAAATATTATGGGCAAAGAAAATTCCTGGGCGATTTTCACGGCTGCTTTTCTGGGAATTCCTGTATACACCAGTAATTTAAGTGCACTGCCCATGGTAAGCGGCCTGCTTACACAGGGTATGAGCCCAGCAGCAGCGTTGGCTTTCCTGATTGCCGGACCCACAACCACCTTACCTGCTATGGCGGCTGTCTGGACATTGGTTAAGAACCGAATTTTTATTTTATATGTTTCATTTTCATTGGTAGGCGCAATTCTTCTTGGATACTTAAATCTTATTTTGGGGTAAAGCCGCTAAAAAAACAAAAAAATCAGGTTAAATCTGCCTGGTCTGAGCCCAGAAAAAATCCTCTGGATTTTTGATAACCTGTGGAGAGCTTTATCTTGGCATTTTCAATCAACGCATAGAGTGTTGGAACAACAACCAGTGTCAAGATTGTGGCAATCATCAGACCGAAAATAACCACAATGGCCATGGATCTCCACCACTGGCTGGATTCACTGGCCAATGAAAGTGCCATAACATGGAAATCATAACTGATACCGGTAACCATGGGCAAAAGCCCCAGGATGGTTGTAATGGCGGTTAACAAAACCGGTCTCAACCGGGTGGCACCGGCGGAAATAACAGCATCCCGGATACTCATGCCACTGTCCCGAAGCTTATTGGTATAATCGATGAGAACAATGGCATTATTGACAACAACACCGGCAAGGGAAATGATGCCGACGCCTGTCATAATGATACCAAACGGTGAGTTGATCACTGCAAGTCCCCAGAAGGCCCCGCCCAAAGAAAGAATGACTGAGGTAAGAATGATGACCGGCTGTATAACGGAATTGAACAATGTCACCAGGATCAGAAAGATTAAAAACAGGGCGATTACAAATGCTTTTGATAAAAAATCTTCAGATTCTTTCTGACTCTCATCCTCTCCTGTAAATTTGTATTTATATCCTGCCGGCAGTTCAAATTCTTTGAGCAGTTCCTGGGCCTGCATCCTGGCAACGGTTCCGGTGGTTTTGGATTCATCCACATTGGCTTTGACCGTGACAACGCGTTCCTGGTTCTTTCGAACAATATCCCCGATGGTTCCTTTATATTCGATACTTGCCAGAGTGGTTAAAGGAACAATTTGTCCCGTGGGTGTTGGGATCATGAGTTTATGAAGGACATCTGCCACCTGCCTGTCGGATTGGGCAAGTTTGACCACGATGTCATAATCGTCATCCCCTTCGTAATATGTTGAGACATCAAGCCCATTGTAGGCAGTCTTTAAGGCATTGCCAATGGCACTGGTGGTCAGGCCGAACAGGGCTGTTTTTTGACGGTCAATTCTCACCTGTACACTGGGAAGTCCCCCCTGGTAATCATCCCGGACATCTTTAACATGGGGAATATTCTCAATCCCTTTTTTTATTTTTTCAGCAATTTTGCTTAAAATTTTAAAATTATCTCCTGAGATCTCTATGTTGATGGGAGGACCCGTGGGAGGGCCTTCCTGCTGCTGATCCACAGTGATTTTTACACCGGCAATATGTTTAACGCGGTTTCTTAATTCTTCCAGATCCTCTTTGGTTGGAGATTTTCTGTGTTCATAATCGATGAACTGGATACCGATATGGTTGGGAAGGTTGGAGTCAAAAACTGAGCTGCCTGCATTTTGGACTACCTTGGTATAGATATGTTCAATATTATTGATGTCGCCGGGCGCCATAAATTTTGTACCGTCAGCATTTTCATGTTCCTGAAGCCTTAAGGCATCACCATAACCAAGTCCTTGATTTCCCGTTATGGCTATTTCCACTTTTTTAACGGTTCTGTCAATATAATCAAGGTCTGCACCTTCGGGAGGATCAATGTTAATATAAGCTGATCCCGGATCAATGGGCGGAAAAAATTCAATGGGTTTTTCAATACCGATTTTTAAAAACCAAATCTGGATCAGAATAACCAATACGGCAAAAGATCCGACCAGTACAGTGAATTTATGGTCAAGTGCTTTGTTTAGCAGGTTTGAATAAAATTTTAATAACGGCCCCTTGATTTCAATGGGTTTTTCACCCTGGGCTTCGATCTCTCTGGAAGTCAGTGTTTTTCCTTTGACTTTTGTTTTTGCCTTCATAAAAAAAGCACACATGGCAGGATTGATCACAAGGGCGACAAACAGGGATGAAGAAAGCGTTATAATAAGGGTGATGGGAAGGTATTTCATGAATTCACCCATAATACCCGGCCAGAAAATCATGGGAAAAAATGCGGCAATTGTTGTAAGGGTGGAACCGATCACCGGCCAGGCCACCTCTCCGGTGGCTTTCATGGCAGCTTCTACTCTTGGAACACCCTGCTGCATATAGCGATACGTGTTTTCAATAATAACAATGGCATTGTCCACCAGCATCCCCAGGGCCAGGGTTAAAGAGAACAGGACAATCATGTTCAGGGTATACCCCATGGCGTGGAGTACGGCAAAAGACAAAAACATGGAAAAGGGGATGGCAAGTCCGACCAGTATGGCATTTCTAAATCCCAGGGCAATAAAAAGAATTGCCACCACAAGGATAAGCCCGGAAAGAATATTATTTTCAAGGTCAGCTACCATGAGCCGGATATCTTTTGACTTATTCATCAGCTTGGTAATAGTGGTGTTTTTTGGAAAGGTTTTTTCCGCCTCTTTTATGAGAACATCAATTTTGTCAGAAATAAATATAATATTTTCGCCGACTCTTTTCTTTACGGATATATTAACGGAGTCTACACCATTCAGGCGGGATCTTGATGTCTCTTCTTTGGTGCCGTCTACAACACCTGCCACATCTTTTAAGTAAATGGGATTGCCGCTATGGGTGGCAACCACAAGGGAAAGGATTTCTTCAGGTGTTTCAAATTCGCCGGGAACCTTAAGCTGATATCTTCCGTCCCCAAGGGTGATAGCACCGCCTGACGTGTTCTGGTTCTCACTGGCAACTGCCTGCTGTAGCGATGTAATTGGAATCCTGTAATACGCAAGCTTGTCCGGATCAACTTCGATTCTTATTTCTCTTTCCTGGCCGCCGGTCACTTCAGCTTCCAGAACCCCTGGCACGGCCTCTATATCATCCTTGAGATCGTCCGCGATTTCCTTGAGCACTCTGGGATTGGATGTCCCTGCCAGAGAATATATTACGATGGGCATTTCCGAGATATTCACTTCAAATACAGACGGATCATTTTCAAGATCGGACGGTAGATCGTTCTTTGCTTCATCGACCTTGTCCTTAACTTTGGTGAGTACCTCGCCAATATCCGTACCGGGCAAAAATTCAATATTGATTTGGGACAGGCCCTGGGAACTGACAGAGCTTATATTTTTTACCTTGTCCAGACCTTTGAGTTTTTTTTCGATTTTTATGGTGATAGAGGTTTCAATATCAGATGCAGACACCCCCCGATACTCGGTCTGTACGAATACATACGGGATGGTGACATCCGGATCACTCTCTCGTGGCAGGGCTTTATACGCATAAATACCAATTCCTAAAATGATAAAGGCCAGAACCAGAACGCTGGTTCTGTTTTTTATGGCCGTGTCAGAGACGATCATTGGGAAATCTCCTCCATATCCCGGATTGTTTTTGTCACGTTGACCTGTTCTCCATCCTCAATAATACGATGGCCGACAACTACAATTTTTTCACCCGGCTCAAGCCCTGCAAGAACTTGGGTTTTCCAGCCATCCTGAAATCCGGTTTGTACAGATCTGAATCTGGCAATGCCGTTTTTTTCAACATAAACGCCGATATCTTTGTTAAGGTTTACAAGGGAATACATTGGGACAGCAAGGCCTTGGGGGTCCTGGTGTTTAATTATTTTTACCCTGGCAAACATATCCGGAAGAATTTCGCCGTCCTTGTTATCTACCTTGATTTCAAGATTATACAAGCGAGCCATGGAGTCAGCGGTTTTCGTTAGATAATGGTATTCTCCTGTATAGGCTTTTCCTTCCAGGGCATCAATGGTCATTACAAAGGTTTTAAGCTTTCGAACAGCAGCAACATCTGATTCCGGGATGCCGACTTTAATCTTCAGCTTATCGATTTGAAGGATCAGAGCAACCGGGTCTCCGGAATTTAAGAATGTACCGTTTTCAATATGGATGCGATCGACGATTCCCTGCATGGGAGATCGAATCGTGCACCGGCTTAAGGCAAGTTTTGCATTGTCAAGTGCTGCTTTACTGGTTTTTACACGGGCATCCACGTCATCAAGCTGGGATTGGGTGACAAAATTTTTTTTAACCAGTGCTTTTAATCGTTTTTGGGTTGACAGCGCTGTCTCATAGGATGCAAGAGCGGAAGTATAAGAGTTTTGATAATCACTTTTGTCAATAACCGCCAGAATATCTCCCTTGCTCACATGGCGGCCTTCGGTTACTTTTTTAGTAACAATTTTACCTCTGATTTCAGAGACTACCTCTAAGGATATCCATGGTTTTGCAACGCCGGGAAGACTTAATTTTTCCATGACCAATGAAGGTAAAAGTTCCATGGTAATCACATTGCTCAACGCTCTTTTAATCGTCTTTTCTCTGGATCGTTTTTCGGCCAGATCTGCTTTTTTTGCTGAGATTTTTTTGCCTAAAGGCAATATAACCAGCCCAATCACCAGCAAGACGGTGATAAAGGGGATGCTTTTCCAGATAAACTCCCGTATTTTCTTTACAAGTGTTTTTCCGTGATCAGATTTGCTTTCCATAGACATGTCCTCAAAGTATAAAAAAAATATTGTCCAAAAATATAACCATTTTATATGATTTCAAGGGACATTTTTGATTCATTGTCAAAATTTATGTTAACCATTCAAATCTTTTAAAACAAGTTTTGCTGTCTCGCGTCCCGCCATCATGACCGGTGTGTAGCCACCACCATGGGACCATGCACTGGCAAGATAGAGTCCTTTTATGGGCGTTTTTGCCTTTAACTGGGGCATGTCACGATCAAATCCATAAATGGCGCCCTCAGGATTTTGTGTGTAAAATATGTTGGTTAAGGGGGTGCCGATTTCCATGACTTCTATATGTTTGGAGAGATTCGGTATCAATGCGTGTTCAACTCTTTGAATAAATCGTTGGGCTATTCTTTCTTTCTCCTTGTTATACGTATTTTTTTGATCATTGAAATACTCTTTTTCAAATTTTTTCCAGGGCGCAAAATCAGACAGGCACATAATGGATAGAGTAGTTTTTCCCGGAACAGAGTAGCCCTCAAACAGATTGTCATACAGGGTAATACCAATATTAGCATCTGCCAGGTCTTTTTTTGAAAAGAATTGGTCTTCTTCTGTATTTGTGTTCTGCACAAGGTCAATCTCATAATCTTTGATATGATCGATTCTCTTGTTCAGGCCGAGCCAGACCACAACGCTTGAAAGAGAAGTATTTCTCTTTTGGATCTGCTGCTTAAATTCAGGGGGCACCAGTTTCTTGGGCACCATTTTGTTCATCAATACAGGAACGCTGCAATTGGCAATGACTGCTTTTGCAGGGTGTTTTTTTCCGGTGGAATCCATTACTGCTTCTATACGATTGTTCTGATCAAAAAGAATATGTGCAGCCTCTGTGTTATAATGGATGCTTCCATTGTTTTTCTCGATGCAGTCTGCAAGGGTGTCGCTTAAATCCTGGGATCTGGCCTTATAATACTGTCCGCCATGGACAAGGTATTCCCCTGTGGCAATGGCATAAAACAGCGCATTGATCTTAGATGGAGAAAGTCCGTAATATCCTGAGAAAATCGCCAGGCAGTATTTCACATCAGGATCATTGACATGTAGGGACATCCATTGTTCCAAAGACAGTTTTTCAAGTTTTCCCATCATGGAGTTTTTAAAGCGTTTGCCACTCCACAATTCTGAAATCACCTGTTCCATCTGGGTATAAAAGTTATAAATTCCCTGTTTTTCATAGGGGAAAACCTGGGATAGTTCTTTTTTAACACCTTCTGGATCTTTTGCCGGCAGGGTCACATCGAACTTAGGCGTTACAATTCGTCTGAGCTCAGGTGTATACGCGACTTTGAGTTTATCCCAGATACCAAGATCGTTGAGGATCATCTGGGGCATACCATGTTCGGCAACGGTTGCATGCAAAGATACATCAAAGGTAAAGTCTTCCCGGTCAAAAGAGGTGGCATATCCGCCGGGGATGGAATGCTGTTCAAGCAAGGTGACATCAAACCCATATCCGGACAGATAGGCAGCCGAAACAAGCCCGCCGAGTCCTGCTCCAATCACAACAATTGGAAACTTGTTTTTGTCGGGAATACTGCCGGCGAGGGCACCAAATCCCGTCCAGTCTATGGCGGCAGCACTGGATGCCATTAGCAGGGTTTTTATAAATTTTCGTCTATTGAATTTATTTGATCGTTCACCGGATAATTTCATGGGATATCCTCCTTTTTTGATTGTTTATTCTATGGTAATGAAGATTTCTTTTTTTGCAGAATTTAAGTAAAATACCGCATCGTCATACTCAGGCGGTCCCAATGCTCCCCTTGCATTGTTTGAAAAACCATACCGTTCTATTGGAATACCGAAAATTCGGGTATCCAGCTCATTGTTGGCGTTCTCATCATGGTAAACTTTGATGGCATATTCTCCAAACGGGAGAGTGATGGTTTTAAGGACTTCATTGTTGATGATTTCAAAATCGAATCCTTTAAATGGAGTCTCCTCATCAAAATTTTTTTTTGAATTTATAATCGCCACCTTTGCAACACCGGTTGATGTCTCAAATCCTGTAATATGGATCACCAGATTTGAGGTGTTGGCTTTGGCCTGACCAACATCTACAGCCGCGGATATCAAGATCATGAAAAATAGTGGAAGAAAAATACTTAAGTGTTTCATTACTACGTCTCCTTTTTTATGTTTTAAAAAACAAAAACAACTTTGATTTGCTTCATCATAGCAAGGTCTTTTTGTGATGCAATTGTATTGAGACAAGTGGCAGAAAAATGCGATGAACAGACAAATAGAAGGGATGAATAGTGTTGCAAAAGTTTATCAGTATTTTTATAGTATCTTAAATTTTTAGACAACTATTAAACAGGTAAAAAGGATGCAGACGCTTAACTTAAAATATACTGGCAGGCGTTTCATTATTACAGCCATCTTTAACTCGGCTATTGCTTTGGTCTTAACGTTGATGGTTATAGATAAGCCTGATTTTTTTGAAGTGTTTATTATTTCACAACTTACGGGTTTGTCCATATGTTTTTTTGTGACTATCGCCATTCATCTTGGCGATCAAAAAGGAAATAAATGGAGTGCCACAGGTATTGTTACAGGCTTGGTAACAGGTATTTTTTCAGCCTCCCTGTTGAGTTGGGGTTTTCTGTTTCTTTTTCACGGCAAGGATTTCAGCTATTTTTTAAAAGATGTATTCTCATATATTTTTGTTTTTGGTATTGTTTTTGGCGTTCCCATCAGCTATTTTTTTTCTTCCAGACAGAAAATCATAGAATCGGAAAAGCAAATTCAAAAGGAGAAGATCAAGCGCCTGACCATGGAAAAAGAAGCCGCCATGACAACGTTGAGGCTTTTACAGGCCCAGATTGAACCCCATTTTTTGTTTAATACCCTTTCAAACGTGATTTCTCT
>QMMT01000055.1 GCA_003647385.1 Deltaproteobacteria bacterium | reverse complement strand
TACCGGGCCATTTTCTGGGCATCAATGATCACATCCAGGGTTGTATCGGTGCCGCCGAAAACAAGCAAAGAGCCGACACCGTTAATTCGCTCCAGATGCTGCCGGATATTGTCCTCAAAAAATGTCTTAAATTGATTGATATGCCTTTTGTTGTCCGGCGTTGTCTTCAGGATCATCCAGATGATGGGTGAGCTGTTGGCCCCGGAAGACTCTATGGTGGGTTGGGTTACGTTTTCCGGATAATTGCCCACCTCGGACATTTTATTGGATACCCTGAGCAGGGCGTCATCAAGCTTTGTTCCGATTTTAAAAGACAGGGTAATGGTTCCCAGGCCGTTGTAACTGGAACTCTCCATTTTGGTGAGCCCCTGCAGGCCTTTAAGGACTTTTTCCTGCTTTTCAATCACCTCTTTTTCAATTTCATAGGGTGTGGCACCATACCAGGCCGTATTCACCGTAATCAACGGAGTTTCAACATCAGGTGTCAGCTGGACCGGAAGCTTTTGAAACCCGATCAGGCCAAACATCACCGTCATGATTACGCCCACTGCCACAGTGACCGGTTTATGAATAAAAAAGCGGATAATGTCCATCAATTATTCTCCAACAATGACAACACCCTGACCCGGGCGCAACCGCTCGTTCCCATCAACAACAACCGGCATGCCCTCTGTAAAATGCGCATCATCCGCGCCGATCCTGTCTCCCTGATAGGTCACAATATTGACTGGCAGCTGGACTGCTTTTCCCTCCCTGACCGTATAAACAACATCCTTGCCTTGAAACTTGATTAAGGCATCCCTCGGGATTATGGCAAGTTTTTGCTCGCCGTTGGTGGAAATAACCACAGTGGCCGACATGTTCTGTGCCACTTTGGTTAACAGGGGTATCCGTATTTTTAAAAAAACATTTTTGGTTTTTGCATCCGCGATGGGAGACAGATTATCAATGGTCCCCATCATTTTTCTGTCATAGGCATTAATGGTTACAGGCACGCTTTGTCCAATAGAAACAAACTTTAACAGAGTTTCCGCCACAGGTACTTTTATGAAAAGGTCATTGACCGATCCAATACTGATCAATACTTTGCCCTGTTGGACCCAGTCTCCTGAATCCACATTTTTTTTAAGAATAATCCCATCAAAAGGGGCCTTAATCATACTCTTTCTTTTCTGGATTAATAGTTTTTCCAAAATTGTTTTGGCAGACAGTTTTTTTAAAAGAGCCTCTTGATAAGCAAATCTGGTATCATCAAAATCTTTTTCACTGATCCCGCCTTTTTTGTATAAAATATCCATTCGATGATAGTTCTTTTGAGTATGATTTATATAGAGCTTTGCCTGCTCAATCTGATTTTTGTGTAGCATAATTTCATTTTCAAGTATTTCCGTATCCAGCTGGACCAGAGAGGCGTCCTTTTTAACTTGATCTCCGGCCATAACACCGATCCTGCTTACCAGACCTGAAACCTCTGAAGATACATGGCTGATCCGTTCATAATAAAGCGTGCCGATAAAGGACTGATTCTGGGCCACCTTTTGAAAGACGATTTTTGAAACCACCACACGGGCAGGTGGCTGTTCCTGGGCACAAACCATTGACACATTGATAATGAACAGAATTAACAGGATTTTTTTAAACACGCATACATCCTCTCATTAAAAGGTACAACACATTCAAAATAGTTATTTTCTACCGGAATAAAAGTCAAGGTTAAAAAGGATCTGCGCCCAAAAAACAAAAGGATCAGGCAATTTTGTTCAACTCTATTGTTCTCCTTTTGCCTGTTGTCTGGTCCTTTGCCTGGGAATTATCTGAAAGAAAAACGTCGCCCGGGCAAAAGCAATAAAGATGTGATTTGAATTTTTCTAAAAAAAATTGCTTGTTTTCAATTATCTGAGAACCGAATATCTGTTTTAAAAAACTGAATTTGGAGACATATTTTCTAACAACCGTCAAATGCAGCGTCTTTTTTGATACTTTTTCAAGTACTCCTGACATCTGGAATCCAAAAATTAAGTCAATCCGGTCTGAGTCCTGGAAAATAGATGCAGAAACCGTTTTTTGATTTTTTGCGTAGTTTATATGCCTGGAATTTTCATTGGAAAAAAAATAAAATCTGTTGTCATGACATACAAAATAGACCGGGGATGACCAGGGGATATCATTATCTGAAACAGCAAGGGTCATCACCCTTGCATCATCCATCAGGAGCCTTGCTTTATCATTCATTTCTTTATCCATAATTCACCATTCTGACCATGATCTGTTTTTTCGTCGTATCGTAAATAGCATATTTTGATGCGTCAAAGTTATCCCTTGTAAATCCGATACTTCCCACATTTAAAAGGATTTTTTGGTTTTTTTCCAAATGAATGGTACGGTTTTCAGTGATTCTTCGACGATATACCAGTTGGTCTTTGTATGTGATCAGTTTCAATTTATGGGTGTGCCCGGTAAAAAATACCTGTTCTTTGGTGTTGTTAAAAAGTGATTTTAAATAATAATCTGTAACATCATAGATATAGGTGGTTAGTTTATCAGGCGGTGTACCATGAACAAAGTGACTGTTTTTTAATTTCAAATAGTCCGGCATATTTTCAAGGTACCGGATAGATTTAGTGGAGATCGCCGCTATATTATCCAGCAGCGGCTGTTTGATGGCTTTGGGAAAAAGTTCAAGATATCGCCGGCTAAACATAGCCAGTTCATGGTTTCCCCTGACGGAAATCACATTTTTTTCTATCAAAAGCCTTATGGTTTCTTCGGGCTTGTCACCATACCCGATGATATCTCCCAGACAGACAAATTGATCAATTTTGTATTTTTCCATGTCTTCAAAAACAGCTGCCATTTTTGAATAGCAGGAGTGTACATCGGAAAAGACAGCTATTTTCATATTTTAACCTTATTCTTCAATCCCATATATCAGGATATAATAAGGTCTCATCAGGATAAGTAAACCATAAAATCTATCAGCAGATTCATATTTTTTCTTGGCTTACTTTTTCATAGGCAAGTGAATGGAATCAGGGAGGCTTGATTTAATTTTTTTTGGGTCCAGTTCCTGGCTAAGGGTAATCGAAAAACAGGTTCCCTCTCCGGGTTTTGAATCCACATAAATTTTTCCGCCGTGTTCCTGGATAATTCCATATACAACAGAAAGCCCTAATCCTACCCCCTTACTTTTTTTCTTAGTCGTAAAAAAAGGCTCAAAAATTTTTGATATGGTTCCCTTTGCTATTCCGGACCCGGTATCCTTAATCTGTAGCCCAATCGCTTTTTGATTTTTTTTACTAAAGGTTTTAATGGTCAGACGTTTTGTCCTGGAAGTTGACATGCTCTCCACAGCATTGGAAATCAGGTTCATCAACACTTGCTTTAATTGATCTTCTGATCCGCCGACCAACGGCAGGTTGTGTTCAAGTTCTTCTATGATACGGATATGGTTTATCTTTAGAAGATTGGAATTTAATATCAGGGTCTGTTCAATCAGATCGTTGACATCAAACTTGACCAGTTCAATTTTCGACTGCCGTGCAAACATCAGAAGATTGCTGACAATACGGCTGATTCTCCGTGTTTCAGTTTCCATGAGTTCCAGGTATTGTAAAAAAAGATCAATGGTTTTTTGATCAATTGTGTCTTCTTTTAATATCCGTTTGCTGAGTATCACAAGATTTAATATACCGGCAACAGGATTGTTAATTTCATGGACAACCGATGAGGACAATTTGCCCAGGGAAGCCATTTTATCCTGATGAAGAAGCCTCTCATGGGTCTCTTTCAACTGGCGGGTTCTTTCTTCCACCATCTTGACCAGATGATCTTCGTCTAATTTACGCTGGGTGATATCCCGGCTGATTTCAATAAATTTGGCAATCTTTCCTTTTTTTTCCCAGATAGGAAATATGGTCAACTCCGTATACCAAGGTTTGTTATTACTATCAAGCCTTGTCAGCTCAACCTGGCAACGTCTTTGATTCTTGATGACTTCTTCGAGAGGACATATATTCTGGCAGTTGCTGGGTTCTCTTTTATCCTCCCCCAGCACTTCAAAACATTTTCGGCCGATGACATCTTCTCTTGCACATCCCATATGTTTTAAAAATGCCTCATTTGTTTCAAGGATCTTTCGATCCGGAGATATGATTAATACGAAATCTTTAATCCCGCTGAGAATGGCTTCTATCTCTTTTTCAGGCAGTTTCACAATCACATCCTTTTATAAAAGGTTATAAGCAGTCGAAAATATTGTTAATTTCTATCATGGGATATCATATGAATGCAAGTTTCTTATGGAAAATAAAGTGTTGAATTATTAGAATCGCATGTTGAAAAATCCAACAGTACCGAAGAACCCTTCCCAAGTAAGCATTCGTATCCAGTTTGTTTTTAGAAAGTTTTGCAGACTGTGGTACAATCCTACAATCCTAAATTCTGACAACCGCTGTCGCCTTTCCTGGCAGTACATCGCAAATCAGTGTACTCAAGCGGCTATCATGATTAAATTTTTCTTTTTCCCCTACTTGGTATCCTTTTTGCTCTTATAAAATAGTGACACAGAGAATAAAATATTAATTCATAAAAAGGAGAAAAGCCATGACACCATCAACAAACGCTGTAAAATCAAAAAACATCTGGAAAGCAAAAAAAGACAAAACCGATCATCCCTGTATCTGGATGCAGGCAGGTGTTGCAAAGAAGAAAAACTGCACCAACTTTTATGACTGCACCCATTGCAAGTATGATGATTCCATGGCTAAAATGGCCCAAACCGGCAAACATATTACCTGGCAGGAGGCCTTGAGAAACAGGGACAGCATAGACAGAACCTGCAGGCACACACTGACGGGAAGGACCGGAAACAGGATCTGCCCCATGAATTACAATTGCCGGCATTGTGATTTTGACCAGTGTTTTGAAGATATCCTTTCCCCGAAAACCGGTCATTCCATGGTGGTTATGAAAGATGTCAAAGGCTTTGATGTTGCCCAAGGGTATTATTTTCACAACGGTCATACATGGGCCAGTATCGACAGCGGCGGTCTTATTCGTATCGGCCTTGATGACTTCTCATTTAAAGTACTGGGCGGCCCGGACGCTTTTGATCTTCCCCTGACCGGTCAGGAATTAAACAGGGACAAGGTGGGATGGGGCATGAAAAGAAAAGAAAATCTGGCCGATGTTCTCTCTCCTGTAAACGGGGTGATCACCGAAGTCAATAACACTATCAGGAAATCCTCAGATATTGCAGCAAACGATCCTTATGGTGACGGATGGCTCTTTACCATTCACAATTCCGATATAAAGGGAACGGTTAAAAATCTCATAACCGACAACGACAGCGTTCAATGGATGGAAGAAGAGGTGACCACCCTTGAAACCATGATTGAAAAAATAACAGGCCCTTTGAGTGCAGATGGCGGTCTGTTAAAGGCAGATGTTTATGGGAACCTGCCGACCCTTGGCTGGCATAACCTGACCCGTACATTTCTTGGAACTTAAAGAATAAGGATGCCGCAAATGGAAACAATACACCAAAAAAAAGCTCCTGCCTGTCTCTGGATGCAGGCAGGGGTGGTAAAGAAAAAAAGTTGTATAAGGGATTTTTCCTGTACGACCTGTCGGTTTGAGCGGGCGTTGAGAAAAACCTGTCATGAAAATGAAGCTTATCAGAAACAGGGCATGGTCTTAAAAGGCAAAAAAGGCCGCCTTGTTTTCTGGCAGGAAAAATTAAAAAAACAGTCCCTGGCAAAAAAGCCGTGTGTCCATCATATGAAAGGTCATATTGATTTTAAAGCCTGCACTAAAGCCTACAATTGTATTGATTGTGAATTTGATCAGTATTTCCATGACCAGTTCAAGGTTTATACGGTCCTAAAACCAGTGAGATTTAATGATTTCAGTGGTGTGTCCCTGCCGGTGGGGTATTATCTTCATTCAGGACATACATGGGTAAAAATAGAAGACCATAACACCGTCCGTATCGGCATTGACGATTTCGCTTCAAGGGTTTTAGGAAAATTTACTACCATAAAAACTCCTTTGATGGGCAAACAAATTTTTCAGGGCAAAAATGCCATTCATATATCCAGGAATGGACATAAGGCATCTTTTCTTTCACCCGTCAGCGGAGTGATCACTGAAATCAACTCACAGGTAAGCAAAAACCCCGGCCTGATCAACCAGGCACCGTACACAGATGGATGGGTATTGAGCCTTTACTGCCCGAATCTGAAACAAGAGCTGAAACAATTGATGTTCATGGATTCAAACAAATTGTTCATGAATAAAGAAGTGGACAGACTCTATGCATTTTTAGAAGAAGAGACGCAAGTGATGGCAGCCGACGGCGGCAGACTGGGTTCCGATCTTTTCGGGAACCTGCCGGGAATTTCCTGGGAAAGGCTCTTAAAACTCTTTATCCGCAAAGATCTTTGATATTGTCGGCTAAAAAGATATTGCAATACCGGCAAAACTGGCTTGATTTTTTGTCAACATCATCAAGTCTTCGGCAATAGTGCATGATGCACCTTTCATCTTCACAGTGCCGAAGATCAAAGGTATGGCCAAGTTCATGGATGGCTTCCTTTACAATTCTTTTGCCCCCCTTGTGAGCAATTTCGGCTTCAAGATCTGCTATCAGCCGGGCAATCGATATGATGCAGGCTTTTCCCCCAAGCTGGGCTTCACCATAGACATGGGTGAGAATAGGGATAAAAAGGTCTTCCTTGGTTATAGCTATAATCTTGATGCAGTCATCCGGGGCTTTTTTCTCCAGCTTCTCAAGGATTTTTGTTGAATGATACTGGTTGCGCTCTGCATCATATGCAAAATGAATATCGTCTAAAACTTTTTTCATCCTTGCGCTGAATCCGAAAAATGCTCCCACATCTTTTACAATGGTGTCACTCATCCAGAGCGGGATTTCCCCAATGGGAGAAACGATAATGGTTTGGGTATTTTTCATTTGCAAATACTTACGACCTCAGCTATTTGGGCCGATTGTCTGTCAGGCCATATCGCTTGATCTTATTGTACAGCGTCGATCGGTCAATACCAAGGATGGTGGAACTTTTGGAAATATTCCAGTCGGTTTCATTTAAGATTTTAGAAATATGGTGTTTTTCCACATCATTTAATGAAAAATACTTGTTTTTAAGTTCGTTTTCCAGGGTCTTTACAATGGGAAGATCCAAAGGGGTAATGGTACGGGTTTTACAGACCACCACCGCCCGCTCAATAGCATTGGAAAGCTCTCTTACATTCCCCGGCCATTCATACAGCATAAGTTCATCCATGGCATCCCTGGAGATTCTTTCCACTCCCCTGTTGATCTCCTGGGTGGTCTTCATTAAAAAATGCTCAGCCAGCAGGGGAATATCCTCTTTTCGTTCCCGTAACGTCGGCATGGTAAACGTAATGACGTTCAGGCGGTAATAGAGGTCTTCTCTAAATATCTTATCTTTAATGGCCTGTTCAAGATTTGAATTGGTGGCAGCGATTACCCTGAAATCAGCTGAAATTGGCTGGGTGCCCCCCACCTTATAAAATATTTTATCTTCCAGGACCTGGAGAAGATCAATCTGCATCCGCATGCTGATCTCGCCGATTTCATCCAGAAATAATGTCCCGCCGCCGGCCAGTTCCAGGCGGCCTTTCCGGGTTTCCTTGGCATCGGTAAATGCCCCTTTTTGATGACCAAAGAGTTCGCTTTCCATGATATGTTTGGGAATGGCACCGCAATTTACACTGACAAACGGGCCGTTGGAAACCCTGCTGTTGGAGTGAATGGCTTTTGCAGCAAGGCCTTTTCCCGTTCCAGTCTCACCGGTAATCAGCACAGTGGTATCGGTGTCTTTGACATCTTCTATCAGGTTGAAGACGTCCTGCATGGGAATGGACTGACCGATCATACTTTCAAATCGGGTTCTTTGCTCGTACTCTTCTTTTAAAAACAGGTTTTCTTTTATCCTGGCCCTGTGATCAATCAATTTCTGGATAAGCACCCCTAGCTCATCCGGATCAAACGGTTTGAGAAGATAATCAAAGGCATGGGATTTCATGGCCTGGACTGCTGAAGGAATGGAGCCGAATGCCGTGATCATAATCACATCAATATCGGGATAGTGTTCCTTTACATGCGTCAGCACATCCATCCCACTGATGCCATCCATCTGAATGTCCAGCAAAAGGATGTCATAACTATTGATTTTCAGCGTTTCAATGGCTTCTTCACCACTTGCTACACTGCTGACATGATACCCGTCTCTTTTTAACCAGCCGGTAAGAGATTCACGAATAACCAACTCATCATCAACCACCAGAATCCTTGTTTGTTCCATCCCGGGTCTCCTTCTTTGTTGATACGATTCGACGATAAAGATAAATGCTTGAAAAAGTATATAAATTTTAACCACTTGTTGTCAAACAAAGTTTAATAATATTTGAGGGCCAAAAAGATGTATAGATTGATAAGAAAATGAAATGAATAAAAATATTCAAAGAAGTACTTACCACATATGGTGGCCAAGAAATCTTGGGATATGTGAAAATTACCGGTTAAAGATAGCCTCTATCATTCATATCCTGAACCTCCATATATGTTTTGGAAGTCCTTACCCAATTTAAAATTTTACTCGCGGGTGTAAATACCATCAATAGTCGCTAGTAAATCCAATTAAATTTCAAATTTTGAAAGAATTTTCAATGAATGGAAGCGTAGGCTTTCTTTTCGAGTTATATGTGATTGGGTTTGGAATGCGCTGAAATTAGAATATTAATTAATTCTTGAC
>QMMT01000054.1 GCA_003647385.1 Deltaproteobacteria bacterium | reverse complement strand
CTATTAAAACAATATATCTTAATTTTGACTTATTTTATAAACTTTTTTTCCTAATTTACCTTATTTCAAATCAAACCATATTTTATCGATTGTTCAAAGATTAATTTGTCTTTCTCACAAAATCATGTAAATTGAATACGGCTGCGGCTGAACTTGGTACGGATACCAAAGTTAAGCCCTCTTTCAAAATTGAAATAAGGATTTTTTAATGCCACATGGAGAAGAGTTGAATCCGACTTTATTAAACAATTGTATTGTGCGACCGGTCTTATACTGGTTTTCAACCGTTTCACTCTTTTCCATGGGTTGGAAGACCAAAGGGAAAATGCCTGATATCAAAAAATTTGTTCTGCTTGCCGCTCCACATTCATCCAACTGGGATTTTGTGTTTTTCTTATTAATTATTTTTAATTACAGCATCTCTGTCCACTGGATGGGGAAACATTCCATGTTTAAATGGCCGTTTAAAGGCTTGTTAAAACGGCTTGGCGGAGTACCCATTGACCGATCAGGAAAAGGCAAGGTTGTGCAATCCATGGTAAAAGCCTTTGAGAAATCAAAAGCATTGATCATCACCATAGCACCTTCCGGCACCAGAGGAAAAGTGACGAAATGGAAAACAGGATTTTACCATATCGCCTATCAGTCCGAGGTTCCAATCGTTCTCGGTTTTATTGATTATAAACAAAAAACCATTGGAATCGGCCCGGTTTTCACCCCTTCCGGTAATATAGATGCAGACATGACATCCATTAAAGCTTTTTACGCTCAATTTTCAGGCAGATATTCCAAGAGATCTATAACAGATTAACGGCATATTTTTTTGCAGTCAGACCGACTGCACATTGATGATTAACCTCAGCCGGTGATCATCAGATGGACAGTATCTTCATTAAATTTATCCTTTTTCAGGTATCTTTGATATAATGTGTTCTGAAAGCGCCGTAATGGTCAGGCTCGGATTTACACCGAGATTGGCTGAAACAACAGATCCATCAGCCACATACAGGTTGGGGTAACCAAATAATTCTCCCTTGTTGGACACCACGCCATTTTCTTTTGAATCCCCCATGCAGCACCCCCCTAAAATATGAGCCGTTGTTGATGTATTTAAAACGACCTCAGGAAACGAGCTCAATGGAATTCCATCCATCTTTTTTGCGAGCCGTATGGCTGCTTCATTGGCAACGGGTATAAAGCTTGGAGATCTTTTAAACCCTTTTGGTATTTCAGAGTTGATTGATTTACCGCCAAACCGCCACCACCTTGGCTTGAATTTTAACTTTAAATGATTTCTATCCGTCTGCATCACTAACAGAATGGACATGGATGCGGCCTTGCCCAGAGGCCATAACAGCCGGATAAACCTTAAAGGATGTTTTACAATATTTCCCATAAATCTTATCACTCTCGGTATCTTGCCGCCACCACCGGACATAATGGTAAGAAGATTTAAAAGGACATCAGATCCTTTATTGAATCTCACGATTTCAATATGGGTGGCATCATCAGGGTAAATCCCTGATGTAATAGCAATCTGGTCATTCCAATTGGTTGTTTTATCATTGGATTTAACACCGATAAGAACCTCGGAATTGGTCCTCACGAAATTCCCCAGTTCATCGGAAATATTGGGCAGCAATCCCTTATCTTTACATTCACTTAAAAGCTTTACAGTACCTAATACCCCGCCTGAGAAGACAACACCTTTGGCCATATATCTTTTTTCTTTTTTTAAAAAACCCGTGGTGTTTTTTGTGATGACTTCATATCCTCCATGCACTTGTCTTACACCTGTCACAGAGGTTTCAGGAATAATCTTTGTCCCCAGATCCTTTGCAAGATAAAGATAATTTTTGTCAAGTGTATTTTTTGCACCGACAGGGCATCCAATCATACAGGCGCCACAAAAGGTGCATCCCGTCCGATCCGGTCCCTTGCCGTCAAAATAAGGATCTGAAACCGTTTTTTCAGGTTCACCGAAAAAAACCCCTACATCATTTTTATGAAAGGTATCTTTTCCTGTCATTTCCAGGCCCACATCTTTTAACAGCCTGTCAGCCTTTCCAACCTGAGGACTTAAATTTGCCCCCAGCATTTTTCTGGCTGTCTCATAATGGGGCATTAATTTTTCTTTGGCATTTTCAATACACCAGTCACGGCTTTCAAACACCTTATCAGGAGGGGTAAGAAGCTGGTTTGCATAGACTAAACTTCCGCCACCCACTCCACCGCCATGGACAATCATGACATGTTTAAACAAGGTGAGCATCTGATATCCATAGCACCCGAAGGCCGGCATCCATAAATATTTTTTGATATTCCAGCTTGTCTTTGGAAAATCTGTTGTCTTCCAAACTTTCCCTTTTTCAAGAACTCCCACTCGATATCCTTTTTGGGAAAGCCTTAAAGCGGAAACACTTCCGCCAAAACCTGAACCGATCACAATATAATCAAAATCATGCCGTTGTTTTGATCCCATCACACACCTTTAAATAGAGTCAGCTTTATCATAGGTGCCATCATCATTTTATGATAGATACTCTGTCAATATGGCCTTTAGCCTGTCAAGACAGCCGGAATAAAAATGGTCACACCCTTTAATAATCTCATACTGCGGATCAATCTGCCACCGATCAATATGCTTTTGAACCAGGGCTGCAGGCGCAATCTCATCATCATCGCCACCGGTTACAATCAGACCTGTAGATGGCATGTTCGCAATCTCTTCAAAACTCATAAACCCTGCAGGAGGCGACACCATAATATGATCTTCAATTTCACATCCCCTTGAAACCACAGCGGCATTCATCCGTGCACCAAAAGAATATCCGGCAAGATAAATCTTTTGATAATTGTTTTTCGTAAGCCAGGTCATGGCAGCCCTTATATCCTCCTGCTCGCCGTTGCCGTTGTCGAACATACCGGTGCTGTTGCCTGTTCCCCTGAAGTTAAACTTAAGCGTTGTAAACCCTTTTTCAAAAAAAGCTTCAGCAATGGTCACCACTACCTGGTTATCCATATTCCCGCCATAAAGTGGATGGGGATGACAGATGATAACAGCCTTTTGTCTGGAATTTTTATGTAAAACGCCCTCAAGGTTTATGTTCCCACATTCAATGATAATATTTGATGCCATATGTGTAATCCTAAAATTTATAGAAATGATATCTATATTACTTGTAACCTGTTTTTATTTTTTGTAAACTCTATTTTGTTTCATACAACCTTTGATTATTTATAAAGGGTCTTATTGTGAATATCAATTTAATAAAGACATTTGTTAAAAAAATATGAGGATAAAAACATGAAATGCTATTTTGTTTTAATTGCCTGTTTACTGTATATACTGTCTGCTTCATCAATATCTGCAGAATATTATCACTATATCGACAAGGATGGTATCAAACATTACACAGATGACATTTCCGAGATACCTGAAGACCAAAGGCCCAAACTAAGTATCCATAAAAGCATTCAGACTCCGGCAAAAAAAGAAGCACCCCCAGAAAATCCGGCTATTTCACCTGAATCACTTGTGATAAAAAAAGATGAACTGGATAATGAATATGAAGCCCTTGTTAAAAAAAGAGAGGCCCTGAACAAAGAGAAAAAAAGTATTGGTGAAAAAAAATACAACGAGATTGCCACTCAATTAAATATTGAAATCAAACAATACCAGAAAAAAAGCCAATCCTATGAGAAGCTTGTTGAACAATACAATGAGCAAATCAAACCATCCGATAAAAACTGAAATTAGTGTTGGTGGGTCAAGGTTTTTTCTAAAAGGCCATTAATACTGTTAACATAATCTTTATTCTGGCAGGGTTTTGACAGATGATCAATATTGGTATCTTTTTGCTTCAACTCTTTTGCGGACCTAAATCATACGCTATTTTTTTGCATTTTTCATGGATGCCTTGATAAATTCCCTGAATAAGGGGTGCGGGTTTTGGGGCTTGGATTTGAATTCCGGATGGAACTGACACCCCAGATACCAGGGGTGATCTTTAAGTTCTACTATTTCAACGAGTTCATGATCCGGGGAGGTTCCGCTGACAACAAGACCCGCTTTTATCAGCTGGTCTTTATATTCATTGTTAAATTCAAACCTGTGTCTGTGACGTTCTGAGATTTCTTCCTGCTTATAGGCTGCCATGGCAAGGGTATCGGGTACCAGTTTACAGGGATAAGCGCCAAGGCGCATGGTGCCGCCTTTATCAGAATCTTCATCCCGTTTTTCAATTTTGTGGGTTTGCTCATCAAACCATTCTTTCATAAGATATATCACCGGATAGGGTGTATAGGGATCAAACTCCTGGCCATTGGCATCTTCAAGATTGAGCAGGTTCCTGGCAATTTCAATCACTGCCATGTGCATGCCAAGGCAAATCCCGAAATAAGGCACCTTATGCTCTCTTGCATATTTTGCAGCAATAATCTTTCCTTCAATTCCTCTGGACCCAAACCCACCCGGCACAAGGACCCCGTCACTTTTAGAAAGAATTTCAACGACATTGTCTTCTGTCAGGTTTGTCGAATCGACATATTGAAGATTTACCCTGGCATCATTTGAAACTCCGCCGTGGGTCAGTGCTTCATTCAGACTTTTATAACTTTCCGTTAAATCAACATACTTACCGACAATGGCGATATTCACTGAAAATCTAGGATTTTTCAGTCTTTCAACCACTTCTCTCCATTCATCCAGCCTCGGAGCTCTGGCCCAGATGTTCAGTTTCTTTAATATCTTATCGCCCAGTCCTTCCTTATTGTAGACCAGGGGAACTTCATAAATACAATCCACATCTTTTGCCGTAAAAACATCATCAGCACCCACATTACAAAAAAGGGCTATTTTGGCTTTAATATCCTGGGACAGATAACTTTCTGTTCTGCAAAGAAGAATATCCGGCTGAATGCCAATACTTCGAAGCTCTTTCACACTGTGTTGTGTGGGCTTTGTCTTTACTTCACAAGCGGTTTTGATATAGGGGACAAGGGTCAAATGGATATAAATAACATTGGATGCCCCGGCATCGGTTTTAAACTGCCGGATGGCTTCCAGAAAAGGAAGGGATTCAATATCACCAATGGTGCCGCCGATCTCAACAAGTACAACATCAACATCTCCGGACACAAGGCAGATGCTCTTCTTGATTTCATCGGTAATATGCGGAATGACCTGCACAGTCCCTCCAAGATATTCGCCCTTGCGCTCTTTGGTAATCACCTGGTCATAAATTTTACCCGTGGTAAAATTATTATTCTTACCCAGTTTTGCATGGGTAAATCTTTCATAATGGCCCAAGTCAAGATCTGTTTCCGCCCCATCATCTGTTACAAACACTTCACCATGCTGAAAGGGATTCATTGTTCCCGGATCGACATTTATATAGGGATCAAGTTTTTGTATGGTAACTGTCAAACCGCGGCTTTCAAGAAGCATTCCGATAGCAGCAGATGCAAGCCCTTTGCCTAAAGATGATAGTACGCCTCCGGTAACAAAAATATACTTGGTGTTTTTAGCCATTATTCCTCACTTATTTAATGTTATTCATATAATTTTTTAAAATCTTCCATACGTTTGTCTAAATCATCAACCTGTTTGTTATTCTCATCAAACGGATCAAGGCCATTTTTGGGATATAGCTGCTCTATATGCTCAATATCAAACAAATCCTTGGAAAACCCGGATTTCAAATCAAAACTTCTTACGTGAATCATTGCAAACAATTGATTATCTAAAAAAATACTCACCTGCATCGGGTACCAGGTTTTACTGACCCGCTGCCAGTTGTTATAAAAAAATTCTACCATCCAGCCGTTTTTTTCAACCATATATTTAATAGGCAGAAAAGACTCTTTTTCTATCCATAGTCCTGCAAAGGGTTTACCCTTAGCCAGGGGTCTGCCGATGACATAACAGATGGTATCATTCACTCTTTGAAAAGATACTTTTGATGTATCAATACCTGCTGAGGCCATCTGACTTAAAAGCGTTTCATAATCCCGATAAAGCAGAATATCCGTATACAGATCAACCAATAATTTATCATGGGAAACGATAACCCCGTTCATTACTTTGACAACTTTGAAATCAGATTCAACACTGAAACTTGTCATGGTATCTGAAATAATCTGGGACCGGAACTGGTTAGGGTAGGAGTAAATCAACTTTTCCTCTAACTCCACCAGGCCTTCTTGCGTGTCTTTATAGTTTAAAATCTTCTTGGTCTGATAGGCTTCGATACCAACCGGCTGCTTTATCTTTCCCATAACAAGATGCAACAGGTGAGGCGCCTGGGGGACAAATGCCTCACCCGTGCCTGATAAAAGAACAAAAAACAGGCTGAAACCCAGGCTAAAAAAAAATGGAAATAATCTTTTCTTCATCACCTGAAGGTCACATGTAAATTTAAAAAAATCAAACAAAAAGATTTTCAGGAAAAGAGGCACTGTCTCCCAGCATTTCTTCAATCCTGATAAGTTGGTTATATTTGGCCACCCTGTCGCTCCTGGACATGGATCCTGTTTTTATCTGTCCCGAATTTACGCCCACGGCAAGATCCGCAATAAAAGAATCTTCTGTTTCTCCGGATCGATGGGAAACAACCGTTGTATAGCCGGATTCTTTTGCCATCTGGATGGTATCTAACGTTTCTGTGACCGATCCGATCTGGTTCAGCTTTATAAGAATTGAATTACCAATCCCTCTTTCAATTCCTTTTTTAAAAATATCAGGATTTGTTACAAAAATATCATCCCCCACAATCTGCGTAGAATTTCCAAGCCGTTCCGTCATGATTTCCCATGAATCCCAATCACCTTCTGCAAGACCGTCTTCAATGGAATATAAGGGGTATTTTTCAACCAGTTTTTCATAATAATCAATCAACTCAATGGCAGACAGTTCTCTGCCTTCTGACTGAAAAATATATTTTCCATTTTCATAAAACTCAGACGCTGCTGCATCAAGGGCAATACCGATATCTTTTCCAGGTCTGTATCCGGCGGCTTCAATGGCATTAATGATATATTCCAATGCTTCCTCATTGGACTTAAGATTCGGGGCAAATCCGCCTTCATCCCCCACTGCTGTGGACAGTCCTTCGCCCTTTAATATTTTTGCAAGATGATGAAAAGTTTCAGCACCCATCTGCACCGCTTGCGTAATAGACCGGGCACCAAAAGGAAGAATCATGAACTCCTGGATATCCAGATTGTTGGCAGCATGTTCCCCGCCATTGATAATGTTCATCATGGGAACCGGCATCAACCTGGCATTAATACCGCCTAAATGCTGAAACAAAGGGATTTCACAAGCATTTGCCGCAGCTCTTGCCGACGCCATTGATACGCCTAAAATAGCATTGGCACCCAGCCTTGACTTGTTTTCCGTACCATCAATATCAAGCATTGTATGGTCAAGGCCTGCCTGATCCATGGCATCATATCCAATAATCTCAGGGGCAATCACCTCATTGACATTGGCAACGGCGTTTAAAACGCCTTTGCCCAAAAAACGATTTTCAGAATTATCCCGAAGTTCCAACGCTTCCCTTGTGCCGGTTGAAGCACCGGACGGAACCGCTGCCCTGCCCTCGGCACCGCAGGCCAAAACAACGTCCACTTCAACAGTAGGATTACCTCTGGAATCAAGTATTTCCCTTGCCCTGACCTCAATTAATTCAGTCATATGCCCCCCTTATCCTTAATTTATCAACTGCTTTTGATTTATATTATTTTCATGATTTTTTCTGAATTCTATTAATAGCAATATCCATTCTGACATTCAAGAACTATTCTTAACTTTTTCTTAGCCTTGACAAATAAAAACGACTCTTATAATTAAAAAAAGTTGCCAAAAAAAGTTGTACCAGGTACAGGTACTTAATTATTACATATAAGGAGTAATGAATGAACATTTTATTTTTTGGACCAAACGGCAGTGGAAAGGGAACCCAGGGAGCGATCCTGAAAGATAAATATAATATTGCACATGTTGAATCCGGCGCTATTTTCCGTGAAAACATCAAAGGCGGAACCGAGTTAGGTAAAAAAGCAAAGGAATTTATTGACAAAGGTGACCTTGTACCGGATGACATCACCATCCCAATGGTTCTTGACAGGATAAAACAAGATGACTGCAAGAACGGATGGCTTCTGGACGGCTTTCCCAGAAATAAAATTCAGGCGGAAAAACTTCATGCCTCTTTAGAAGAAGCAGGCATAAAACTTAGTTATGTGATTGAAATGCTTCTTGATAGAGAAATTGCAAAAAACAGAATCATGGGCCGTCGTCTCTGCGAGGTAGATAACAATCACCCGAACAATATTTTTATTGATGCCATTAAACCGGATGGAGACAAATGCAGAGTCTGCGGCGGTGCATTAAGTGCACGGGATGATGACCAGGATGAAACAGCCATTGATAAACGGCATTCCATCTATTATGACACGGATACCGGTACTCTTGCTTCTTCTTACTATTTCAAAGATGTGGCCGCAAAAGATGATGGGATCAAATATATTACGCTGGCCGGTGAAAAAGCACTTCCGGACGTAACAGCCGAGTTGATTTCCAAACTTTAAGACTTAGCTGATTTAACTTCAGATTTTAAAGCCTTTCTGCCTTTGATTTTAGGCAGAAAGGCTTTATTTTTTCCTTGCTTTTAAACCTCATGTTTGTTACAAGTGCGGGTTATAAATATCTCGGTATTTAAATACACAATGAAAGGGGCGATGTTTTTGAAGGAAATTACAGTCACAGTTATTGATAACGATGTGGAGAGAGCCTTAAGGATATTGAAGAAAAAAATCCAGAATGATGGCCTCTTTAAACGTCTTAAAGTCAAAAAGCATTTTGAAAAACCATGTCAGTTTAGACGACGTAAAATGAGAGAAGCAATGAGAAGGCAAAGAATTGCGGCCTCAAGATCACGTAGAAGACCCAGATAATAGTTAAAGT
>QMMT01000053.1 GCA_003647385.1 Deltaproteobacteria bacterium | reverse complement strand
TATTTGTTATGGCACTTTTTCTTTCCCCACAGCTTACATTTGCTAAAACAGGCTATGTTTCAGATATGCTCTTGCTGACTTTCAGACAAGGACCCGGTAATTCTTATGCAGTAACAAAAACCTTACAGAGCAATACCCCTGTCTCTATCCTGGAGGAAAAAAACGGTTTCTACAAGGTTGAACTTCAATCCAGGGAAATCGGCTGGGTAGATAAAAAATTTATCATTTTTGAACTGCCAAAAACATTTGTTATCAATCAATTAAAAAAAGAAAATGAACTTCTTGAAAATAAAATGTTACAATTAGACACCAGCACTCAGACATTTAAAGACAAGATCTCGACCCGGGAAAATGAATCTTCTCAAAAAATTCAATCTCTTGAGGCATCCTTAAAAGCCGCTATGGATGAAAAGGTCAGTATGGGCAATTCACTTTCAGAAACCCAGGGAAAATACAATACCCTGATTAAACAATCCAAAAGTATCCAGAAAATTGTCAAAGAAAACAAAACATTTAAAGAAGCAAACTCAACACTTTCCAAAGAACTTGAGATAACGAAAGCAAAAAATAAAGACCTTTTAAAAACCGGGATGATCAAATGGTTTCTTTCCGGGGTAGGTGTTTTGCTGCTAGGATGGATAATTGGACAGACCGTCTCATCAAAAAAACGCAAATCCAGTTCTCTTTTGGATTAGGTATATTTTCCATCAAATAAAATAATAAATTTCTTTTGCCTAATAAAAAGAAAGGAGGCAAAATGCCCGATCAAAGTGACTATGCCCAAAAAACATGGCTTAAATCTTATGAACAAGGCGTAAAAAGCGCTGTTGATTTCAAGGATATCCTGATCCCCCAGTATCTTGAAGAATCCACTCAAAATTTCCCGGATAACACCGCCTTAATTTTTCAGGGATTTACACTTTCATTTAAAGAACTCAATGAAATGGTGGCAAGATTTACTGCTGTATTAAAAGGTTTCGGCATAAAAAAAGGAGACAGTGTTGCCATACTGCTTCCCAATGTTATCCCCTGTGTCGTGGCCTATTATGCCACCCTTAGAATCGGAGGAATTGTTGTGCTTAACAATCCTCTCTATTCAGACAGGGAGCTGGAGCACCAGTTTACCGATTCAAACTCAACCTTTCTGATTACCCTGGATCTTCTTGCAAAACGGATGGTCAAACTTCGGGAAAAAACAAATATTAAAACCATTGTTTATTGCTCAATCGGTGATTATCTTCCCTTTGTTAAACGCCTTTTATTCCCACTTGTAGCAAAAAAGAAAGGACTTGCTGCCGACGTAGCCCCTGCAAAAGATCTTTATAAATTCAAGGATGTTATTGCTAACCATGCTCCCGACTATACCCAGGCAGACGTGAGTATGGATGATGTGGCCATGTACCAGTATACGGGAGGGACAACAGGTGTATCCAAGGGCGTCATGCTCACCCATAAAAATATCAGCTATCAGATCCAGCAGGCCGCACCCTGGTTTCCAACCTTTAAAGAAGGAAATGAGGTGATGCTGGGAGCCCTTCCGATCTTTCATGTTTTCGGCATGACAGTGTCAATGAACCTTGCCATCAGGATGGGGTGGGCCAATGTACTGGTTCCAAAACCCCAGCCAGAACCTCTGCTTGAAGCCATCAGTAAATTCAAGGTCACCTTTGCCCCATTGGTTCCCACCATGTATATCGGGATACTGGACCATCCCGATTTAGAACATACTGATCTGACAAGCATTAAAGGATGCTTTTCAGGCAGTGCCCCCCTGCCGTTGGATATCATTAACACTTTCCAGGAAAAAACAGGTTCCATCATTGTTGAAGGATTTGGTCTGACGGAATCCACTCCGGTAACCCATGTCAATCCCTTTAATGGGGTAAGAAAACAGGGCAGCATCGGCATTCCAATTCCTGAAACAGAATGCAGGATTGTTGATCTGGAGGATGCCACCAAAGAGATGCCCGTGGGTGAACCTGGAGAGCTTCTCATACGCGGCCCTCAAATCATGAAAGGCTATCTCAACAAACCGGATGAAACAAAAAAAACAATAACCGCAGATGGTTTTCTCTGCACCGGAGATGTGGCCAAAATGGATGAAGATGGATACTTCTATATTGTGGATCGCATCAAGGATATGATTATTTCCGGAGGGTATAATGTATATCCAAGGGATATTGATGAAGTTTTGTTTGAACATCCCAAAATCCTTGAGGCATGCTGCATAGGTATCCCCCATGAAAAACGGGGTGAAGCAATAAAAGCATTTGTTATCCTCAAGGAAGGTGAAGAAATGACTGAACGTGAAGTTATTGACTATTGCAATACAAAGCTTGCCAAATACAAATTGCCGACTGTTGTTGAGTTCCAGCAGGAATTACCCAAATCCAATGTGGGCAAAATTTTAAGGAAAGATTTAAGAATCCAGGAAGAAAACAAATAATTCCCAGGAGCTGGCAAATGACCCATCAGAGTTTAGAGCAAAAACTTATCCTGAACAGCCAGGAGTATATCGTCCATAATATCAATCTGCTTGAAGAAATGGGGCTGGCAAAGATCAATCGCCTGCCGTTTACTGCCAGAGTTCTGATTGAGAACCTTGCACGAAATATGGATTCAAAAACCATTCAATGGGCAGACATCCTCACTGCGGCAAAATTTTATGAAACCTGTGCTCAGACTTCTGAACTGATTGCTTTTTATCCTGCACGGGTCCTGATGCAGGATTTCACGGGCGTACCTGCCGTGGTTGATTTTGCAACCATGAGAGATGCGATTAAGGCGGCAGGAAGAGATCCAAAAAAAATCAATCCCCTGGTCCCGGTTGATCTGGTCATTGACCACTCCATCCAGGTGGATCATTTTAAAGAAAAAAACTCCTTTTTTTTAAATGCGCAAAAAGAATATCAGCGGAACAAGGAGCGATACCAGCTTTTAAAATGGGCCCAGAAAAGTTTTGACAATTTCAGGGTTGTCCCGCCTGAATCAGGGATCTGCCACCAGATTAATCTTGAATATCTTGCCACGGTTATTGCAACAAAAAAGACAAAAGAAGGCCTTGTGGCTTTTCCGGACACCCTGGTGGGAACTGATTCTCACACAACCATGATCAATGCCTTAGGCGTTCTTGGCTGGGGGGTCGGCGGTATTGAGGCAGAAGCCGTTATGCTGGGCCAGCCCTATTATATGAACCTTCCTCAAATTATTGGTGTCAATTTTATCGGTAAACCTCAAAAGCAGATCACTTCAACGGATATTGCTCTTTATGTGACAAATATTCTTCGCAAAGAAAATGTCGTTGAAAAAATTGTTGAATACACAGGAGAGGGGTTAAAAAGCCTGACACTTACCGACCGGGCCACCATATCAAACATGTCACCGGAATACGGTGCCACCGCCGGTTTTTTTCCGATTGATGAACTAACGCTGGAGTATCTGGAACAAACAAACCGGTCGGAAACCGCCGCTCGCGTTGAAGCCTATTGCAAGGCCTGTGGATTCTTTAATACCTACGATGACAACATTAATTTTTCAAAAAAAATAGATGTGGATCTTTCTTTGATTGAAACCTCTATTGCAGGGCCATCCAGACCCCAGGACAGAATCTCTCTTTTCGGGGTAAAACAAAAAGTCACAAAAATATTTGATCTTGGGAGCAGAAAAAATATTCAAATCAACCCTGAAAACAAACCCCATGTCCTGACCAACGGAAGTGTTGTGATAGCCGCCATTACATCCTGTACCAACACCTCCAACCCTTATACCATGATCGGTGCCGGGCTTGCAGCTAAAAAAGCCATTGAAAAAGGACTGTCCATTCCCTGGTATGTAAAAACTTCTCTGTCCCCTGGTTCCCGAGTGGTCCTTGATTACCTGACCGGTTCAGGTTTAATGGAGTATTTTCAGGAGATTGGCTTTAACAATACCGGTTTTGGATGCATGACCTGTATCGGAAACAGTGGCCCTCTTGATCCATTTATTGAAGAATCTATTAAAACCAATAATCTGGATGTCATGTCTGTCCTTTCCGGTAACCGAAATTTCGAAGCAAGAATACATCAAGACGTCACAGGTAATTTTTTAATGTCTCCGATTCTTGTCGTGATCTATGCCATTGCTGGAAGGATTGATATCGACTTTAAATCAGAACCTCTTGGTATTTCCGAAAAAGGAAATCCGGTGTTTATGGACGATATCTGGCCTGACGCGGATGAAATTAATCAATTTGTTGAAACCTATGTCCAGAAAAAGTTTTTCAAAAACCAGTATGCCAATATTTTTACAGGGGATGCGCTCTGGCAGGAGCTTGAGGTGAATGAAAGTACCACCTTCAAGTTTAATGAAGACTCCACCTATATCCGGAGACCACCCTTTTTTAAAGATTTTTCTCTGGATGTTCCTGATCCTGAAGACATTAAGGATGCCCATGCCCTTCTTGTATTGGAAGATTCGGTCACGACAGACCATATTTCTCCTGCAGGGGCCATTCCTGTAGAATATCCGGCAGGAAGATATTTGATTGAAAATGGTGTAAAGCCATGGGAATTTAATTCCTACGGCTCCCGCCGGGGCAACCATGAAGTGATGATGAGAGGAACTTTTGCCAATATCCGTATAAAAAACAGACTGGTTTCCGACACTGGCGGTCTTACACTTAAATTTCCGGGAAAAACCCAGGAGTTCGTCTTTGATGCCTCTCAAAAATACCAGGATGAGAAGAGAGATCTGGTTATTTTTGGCGGAAGTGAATACGGGACCGGGTCTTCCAGGGACTGGGCTGCCAAAGGTACAAGTCTTTTAGGGGTCAAGGCTGTTATCACCACATCTTTTGAGAGAATACACAGGTCCAATCTTGTGGGTATGGGCGTTCTGCCACTTGTTTTCAAAGAAGGAGAATCCTTTGAAACAGTGGGACTCAAAGGAGATGAAATTTTTGAAATTCAAGGTTTAAACCAGATCAAGCCCAATGGTTTTTTAAATATTATTGCTTTAAAAAACGGTCAGAAGATAAATTTTCAAGTCATTGTTAAGCTCAACACTGATATTGAAATCGATTATATCAAAAATGGCGGAATTCTTCACTATGTCCTGCGGCAAATGATCACCGCTTAACATCGTGCCTGGCTGAAAATCTTCCTTATTGATGATTGTTTTTCAACGTATGAAACCCGTTCATTTTGTTTCACCTTTTTTTACAAATCTATGATATAATGTGCCTCGTTATTTTTTTATAACATATTTTAATTTAATTGTAATTTAAGGAATATTTTTTAGTCATGGAAATTAATCATTACGAGTTTAAGTATGGCGAATTTGGACAAACCCTGGGAGCACAGATTAACATAAAAGGGTTTGATGTCCTTCGCTTCAACAACATCAGTAAAGGAACCGCTTTTACGATTGATGAAAGACGTAAACTTAAGCTCAGCGGTTATCTGCCGCCGCGGGTAAAAAACCTCGAAGACCAGGTCAGGTCAAGCCTTGATATCATTGAGCAAAAAGAAAGTGATATTGAAAAATTTATCTATATCAGAAGTCTTTATGACAGGAATGTTGTGCTTGCCCATGCCGTCATTGCAAGCGATATCACTAAGTTTCTGCCCATTATCTATACCCCGACAGTCGGTCTTGCCTGCCAGCAGTACTCTAGATTATTCCGCGGGGCAAACGGCATCCACTTTTATCCGGGCAATATCGATTTTGCAGAACATGTTCTGCATCATTATACGGATCAGGACATTGGGATCGCTGTTGTAACAGACAATCAGGGAATTCTAGGAATCGGTGACCAGGGAGCCGGCGGCATCCCCATCTGCCTTGGAAAACTGATGCTCTACACCCAGGGTGCAGGAATTGCCCCCTGGCACTGCCTTCCTATCTCTCTTGATGTGGGAACGGATAATGAAGAACTCTTAAACGATCCTGATTATCTTGGATGGCGACACAAACGTCTCAGAGGAGAAAAATATTACGCGTTTATCGAAAAATTTGTTTTGGCGTTTAAAAAGAACTTTCCCCGTGCCTTATGCCAGTGGGAAGATTTCTCAAAACAGACGGCTTTTACCGTCCGGGATAAATATCTTAAGGAGTTGATCTCCTTTAATGATGATATTCAGGGAACCGGGGCTGTCGCCCTGGCGGGTATTCTTGCAGCCATGAAAGTAAAAAAAGAGAATATGACCGATCAGGTGTATCTGGTGCATGGCGCCGGTGCAGGGGGTATCGGCATTGCCGAGCAGATTGAGACAGAACTCATTGAACAGGGGCTGGACAGACAAGATGCCATTGCCAGAATCTTTACTCTGGATTCAAGAGGGATTGTCACCTCGGACAGAGAGCTTGAACCTTACAAAACGAAACTGGCTAAAGATCCAAAAACACTTGCCTGGCTGAAATCACCGGAAGACAATACACTTTTAAATGTGATTAAAAATGAAAAAGTGACGGTATTGATCGGTACATCAGGGCAGCCTGGATGTTTTACAAAACAGATAGTAGAAGCCGTGGGTGACAATACTGACAGGCCGGTAATTCTGCCATTGAGCAACCCAACGACAAAAACTGAAGCCCTTCCAAAGGATATCTACGAATGGACCAACGGTAAAGCCCTTGTGGCCACAGGATCACCTTTTGATCCCGTCAATCACAACGGCAAAGCCTATAGAATCGGTCAGATGAACAATGCCTTTGTTTTCCCGGGCGTCGGACTGGGGGTTGTGACATCCGGTGCCACAGAAGTTTTGCCAACCTTCTTTTCTGCAGCAGCCCATGCAATTGCCGGGTTTGTCAAAGAAGAAGAGTTGAATGACGGTATCCTGTTCCCCCCTCTGGATCAACTAAGAAACGTCTCTCTGGAAGTTGCCAAAAGAGTCGGTGCAGAAGCCATTAAGGCCAATGTCACTCAAAAAGATTGTGCTTTTTCAAAATTTAAGCACAATAATGATCCTGAACGCCTGAACATTCTTGTGGAAAAAATACGCTGGAGTCCCGAATATCTGGACCAGCTTTAATCTTTATCAAATGCTGACAAAAATAGATCATCTAGTTATTGGTGCAAAAAATGTCACAGAGGGAATTGCATATGCTAAAGAGTGCTTAGGGGTTGATATACCTTATGGCGGTGTACATGAAAAGATGGGAACCCATAATCACCTGATGCAGCTCGGGGATAATATTTTTCTCGAAGTGATTGCCATAAACCCTGATATTGAACCACCGGAAAATCCACGATGGTACGGATTGGATGATCCCTTTGTCAGGCAGCAAATTGAGGTACAACCCACGTTGCTCACCTGGGTGGTCAACACGAAAAATATCGATAAGTTTCTCCAACACGCTGGGATCTCATTTGGTAATGCCACGTTGATCAGCCGGGACAGTTTAAGCTGGTATTTCGGACTCCCTGATGATGGCAGGCTCCTGGCCGGAGGTATGCTGCCCTATGTTATTGAATGGCAGACAAAATTACATCCTTCCACAAAAATGGCAGATGTCGGTTGTCGCCTTCATGGTTTGGAGATCTATCATTCGCATCCATTCTGGCTTCAATCTGTTTTGGAATCTATTGAAGCAAAAGACCTTATAAAAATACATGCTTTACCCAAAAACAGAGCGCCATATCTGGTGGCATATATCAATACGCCGAATGGGATTAAAGAACTGAAAAGCTGTATAGCAAGACAAAAATGATCAAAAGAATTAAAACAATTGATGACATCAAACCACTGTATAAAGCATATCTGGATTATATGTGTCAGTTTTTCAAAATTTATAATTTTGATTCATGGTATAAAAGTGCGCTGAAAAATTTACAACGATATACGATGGCAGATGATCGGTACATTTATATTTTAAAAAAACCAGGATCGATCATCGGCTTTGCCTTGGTCAATAAACACTTTCGGTTTAATACTGACGGCTTTGCCGTGGCAGAGTTTTACATTCAAAAAAATCATGAGAGAAAAGGGTATGGTCGCAAGCTTGCTGAACATATATTTGCACAGTCCTCGGGTAATTGGGAAGTTGCCGTTTCATTAAAAAACAAATCTGCCCTGGTGTTCTGGGAGCAGGTGGTATCACCTTACACACATGGTAAATATATAAAAAAAAGAAAGGCTTCCTTTAACGGATATGGTTTTATTTTTACCACGGAGGCGAGTCATAGGGTTGAAGATAAAAACAATCTATGAATCAAACTACAAATATGTAATGGAGAGAGACGACATGTCTTTAAAAGACAGCAACAATGGCAATTTAACAGTTTCAGAGGCGCTCCGCTTCAAGAAAGATCGTGAAAACACCTATCGGGAAAGGGCTCTCAAACTTTTCCCCTGGATCTGCGGTCATTGTGGCCGTGAGTTCGACGGCAAACGCCTTCGCGAGCTGACCGTGCACCACAAAGACCACAACCATGACAACAATCCTCCTGACGGCAGTAACTGGGAACTGCTGTGCATTTACTGCCATGACAATGAACACTCCCGGGATCAGGTTGCTGATGCCTATGACCAGGCAGTGCCTGACAATCCTGCAGAAAATAGTGGTGGGGTTAATCCGTTTGCCGGGTTGGGGGATTTAATGAAGGGTAACCTGCCGGATTAAAACGGATCAGATATTTGCCAAAAGCTTTACCGGCTTTGTGTTCATGACTTTCCGGGATGCCATAAGAGCTGTTCCCATACAGATACAGGTGGTCAAAAAAAGGATCATAAGGGAAATGCCTAAGTCAAACTGCCAGAGAAACAAACACCTCGTAAAAAGCCCTGGCATATTCCGGTTCAACCCCCAGGCCGGCGGAAATGGAATCCCCAAGAAACAGAATCCGAACACTGCTGTCTGCGGCAAACAAACAGGGAATGGGCCCCACCCATACCCATAAGGAAAATGATAACAGGAAAACCCCTGGAAAAAATAAAGAAAAACGCTTCATGACCTTCCCGGTTTAATTTTTCTGGGTGTGACCCCCTTTTTAGAGC
>QMMT01000052.1 GCA_003647385.1 Deltaproteobacteria bacterium | reverse complement strand
TTTTTAAGGGAGAACGGTATTTTCTTTCTGTAAAGTACCAGCGTACAGGGTCAAAGGGTTGTATCACGGGTGACAAGCGTATTGACCTATTTGTAAAGCCCGGGAGTGATGGTTATGACCGGCAAAAAATTATTGTGGGGTGGTATCGCAAAGAATTAAAACAATCCATAGAAAAACTTATTGCAAAATGGCAGCCGCAAATAGGCGTACGTGTTAATGACTTTGGTGTCAAAAAAATGAAAACCCGGTGGGGAAGTTGTAACATCATTGCAAAAAGGATCTGGTTGAACCTTGCACTTGTTAAACTGGCTGAACCTTTTCTTGAATATGTAATCGTTCATGAAATGGTCCATCTGCTGGAAAGAAGGCATAATGTCCGCTTTAAGGGATTTATGGACCGATTCATACCGGAGTGGAGAACGCTTAAAAAAGAACTGGACCTGTTTGGTCTTTAAAAAGATAGTCTTACAGCTTTGATGCCAGTACTGCAGCACCAATGGCACCATTTTCCTGAGCTAAATTTCCGACAATAAGGTTTAATCCAAGGCGCTTTCCAAGGGCCATAACCATACCGTTATTTTTTGCCACACCGCCGGTCATCATCACGGGTTTTTGAATGCTGATTTTAAAGGCGAGGATGGCAACACGGGCTGCAGCGGAGTCATGAATACCGGCAATAATATTCTCCCTTTTTTCTTGACCCGCAATCATGGAAATAACTTCAGATTCAGCAAATACTGTACAGATACTGCTGATTTTTGACGGGCTGTCTGCCTTAAGACTGAAATCTCCCAATTGATCCAGGTCTATCTCTAAAGCATTGGCCATTACTTCAAGGAATCGTCCTGTGCCTGCTGCACATTTGTCATTCATGGCAAAGTTTTCCACCTGACCGTTTCTATCCAGGGCGATTGCCTTGCTATCCTGGCCGCCAACATCAATGATTCCCCGTATTTTTGGATTCATGAAATGAGCCCCGGTTCCATGGCAGATGATTTCCGTCAGGGATTTGTCTGCAAAATCAATGCTGGCACGGCCATAGCCTGTGGAAATAATGCCGGAAATATCTGCTTTTGAAATCTTAACTTTTGTTAGAAGCGTCTCAAACACGTTGATACCCGCTTTTAAGGGATTATAACCGGTCAAAATAACATGGGTGCCTAAAACCTGGTTGTTTTTTATCAAGGCTGCCTTGGCGGTAATGGATCCAATATCAATGCCTGCATAAATCATTTGGGCTGTTCCTTTGTTTAACAATTTCCATAAATGCATCAATACGGGTTTCAACCTGGGATTGAGAAAAATTTCTGGGGTCTACCATATCAGCTTCTATCATGAGAACCGGAATTCCCGCCTTTTTCCGGACAATTTTCATAATATCCATCTGCCCGAAAGAGTAGGGTTTGCAGGAACGGTTTGAATGCATGACAAACCCGTTGACGTCATAAAATTTAATCATGTCAAGCACCTGGTCTGCCATCTGGTCTACCCCGATGTTCAGATAGATCCGGGTGTAGGCTTCGGCCATGGAATCTAAAAAATTATCTTCATCAATATAGTTTAGCGCACTGCACCAGGCAGATGTATAGGTGTCAGCCACCAGACAGGCGTTGTGATCGGAAAACTTGGTGGAGAGCCATTTGAGTCGGTACCATACTGGTAAATTGTCCCATAAAAGTCTGTATGTTTCATTAGGAACCATGCTGATCCCATCTTTAATCCGCTGATCCATTTCCGTTAACAGATCCCTGTAGAAATCAACGGCAATCTGCGTGCCGCGCAACGTGACAATCAAGGCAAGAAAAAAGAAAGCATCAAAGGCAGACATTGGAGATGGCTTGTGAGCAGTGGTGTTAAGAATTTTCCGCCAGAGCTGCTGGCCTTCAAAAGCAAGCCTGCCGACCCGGGCCATTTTGTCATGGTCAAATTTCTTTTTGGTAACTTTTTCAAGGAAAATAATATATTCATCAATCTGGGCCCGGACATATCTGGCAATTTCAGGGGAATAGCCTGTATGACAGACAGGGGTGTCCAGGATAAACAGGGGCACATTATAAAGCCTTGCCTGGATTTCATACCATTTTAAAACTGTTCCGCAGATATTGTTGCAGCAGATCAGCATGTCTGGTTTGGGCAGGCCCCCAATGGGACCGCCCTTAACAATCGAGCAGGAGATATCGCTCCTGGCATAGGAGCATAAGTCTGAGCTGTATCCCATATCTTCAGCTTTGATGCAAAGATCTTCTCCCATTTTAGATGCCCCGATCATGGCCCCGTGGTTTTCCGGATAAATTGGGATGATATCCATGGCCACCAGGGGTTCTACAGGACCTCCGGATGTTATCCAGGCAACCTGTTTGTTGTTCTGTTCTGCGGTCATGGCATCAAGATAATAAGTCGTCATGATATCCCGCATTTTTTTTGCAGATTTTATTTTTCTTTTTTCTGACAATGAGTCTGACATATGGCAGGTCCTTATTTCTTATATCATGTGAACAAATGTTTCAAAGCGGGTGGATAATTGTCCCAGGTTCTGCTGCTGGTCGTCGATTTCTACAAGTAGATTCTTTATGCCTTCCCGGTCAAGAAATTCTTTTAAAAAGGGATAATCAAACGCATGGGGATCACAGAATTTGAACAGTATGAAAATGACCCCGTCCGCTCTGTTTTTTTTGGCAAGTGAAATTATGTTTTCACCACGGGCAGTTGGTGATATGTGTTTTGCAGGACAGATCATGCGGTCGATATATCTATTCGCAATGGCTGCCATCGGGTTTTTATCGTCTAAAATTTCACCATCAAACCACCGCTGTCCTGTACAGAGATCATCTCCCACAATCACACCGCCGGAAGCTTCCAGGGCCGTATAAATATCCGGAGAGTCACAGATAGAACCCGAGACAACGATTCGTTTGCCAATTTTTCCAGGAGTAGTTACTCTTTTAAGTCTGTCCACTATGGCGGGCAAAAGCTCAGCTACTTCATCACGGTCCATTATCATGGATCCTTTCACAATGGCAGAGAGATCAGCTCCTTTTATGATCCCGGGTTTTTGGGATTGGAGGCCATAAATTTCTGACAGGTTTTTCCTGATAAGATTGAATGTTTTAATAGATGCCTGAAGATCTGCATCAGTGATCTCTTTTCCAGCGGCTGTTTCAAGCTCATTTTTAAACTTATTCAGGACATCCATCATATAAGTCCTGGCACTTGGGGTATTTAATTTAACCGGCAGAACCACATCTGCAAAAAAATCATATTTTCCTTTCATGCGCCAGATATCACTCATACGCTGGATAGAATCACAGGTATGGGGGAATACGGTTCCGTCAAGAAAATCAAGCCGTCCTGAAAGGCTGTCTTCCAGTACTCCCCTGACCATGGAACAGCAATAAGCCTGGAGATGATTCTCAGCCAGGACAATATCAGATTTTGAAGAAAAAAGGCGCATGGGATGAAATCCTGCAGCATATATCAGTTCTTCCGGTGCATAGGAACAAAGGTACCCGATAATTTTATTTTGTTTTTTTTTGATTCCGGCAGCAATAGCCGAGACATCTTTAACCGCATCTTTAAAAATATCTATTTCCTTCATACGCTTTTTCTCCTGTGGTCTTATGACAACCGCATCTTTAGTCTGTTGGTTTTTATATCGAACCATGGTTAATATGTCCATAGATACATGATGGGAGTTTGTCCTGGTTCTGATTTTATCCTTTGATTTGTTCTTATAATTCTTTATACTTGGAAAAGAATCTGGAACGCTTTTTGGAGGTCTTAAATGGGTTTTAAAATAAATACAAACACGAGTAGCACTTTTGCAGGCTACCAATAATTAAAGAAGGTGCAGGGTCACTGGAAGACCCTGCCGTTGGTATACGATTTTTTTTATTCCTTGACAGTCTATTGCCAGCCATAATCTGCTGCAAAAGGTTCAACCGTCTCAATTCCCAAGGTCCCATCATCTAAATCTCCGGCAAGTTTTGCAAGATCGCTGCCATCCACGTCATGATCACCATCAAAATCTGCATTTTCTGCCATGACTGCAGGTGCTCCCGGATCAATAATTTTTGCGTCAGGTGTTAAATTATTATCACCACGTTGTCCATCGACGAAATAAAGGACTATCTGGCTTCCACTGATGATCGCACCGGTATCATCGTTACTGTCATACATGAATTCATACCAGTGAGCGCTGGGGTCATCCGGGGTAGGACCGTATTTCCAGTAACTGTTTACGGTTTCCCCGGCCGGCAGATCGATGGTTAAGGATGTATGCCCCCCCTCCGGAAATCCCGTGATGGTAAAGTTGAAGAATCCAAATGGAAATAAAACGCCATCAGGAGTGTCACTGCCTGACGGGTTGGAACTTGTTGAGACATTCTCCAAAGACTGCCCTGCTGGTGAGCTTAAGGTTACATATTTAGAGCCATCCGCAGTATGCAGGGAGGTGACATTGGCCTGTCCACAATCTGCGATCCCGTCACCATTACCGTCATACCAGGGATTGTCACCATTCGGCCCCTGCTCCTCTGCGGTCGAAATGCCATCCTCATCTACGGTTGCAAAATAGACGAAAAGCGGCTCATACTCGGAGGGATAACAGACATGTCGGCTGGCCGTGTCGGCAACGCTTTCATAAAATAACGCCGTAATCCAGGTTCCGACCGGCAACAGAAACGTAGGGGTAAAGGACAAGGTTCTGGTTGCAGCTTCATAACTGAAAGACCCATCAATAGGAGCATATGGAAACAATCTGTAAATGTTAATGCCGGAGGCGTTCAGGGTTGTCGAATCCATGTCTGCATCAAAGGTGAACGTCAGCACGGCGTCAATCGAGATATCTGTCGCATAATTTTCAGGGTAGCTGGACAGTATCGTGGGTGCATCCGGGTCGCACTCGGTTTTAAACGTTCCATAGTAGTTGTTGCCCATTGCATTGCCGGCCGGATCGGCGATCTGATAACTGACCCTCAGGGTAATATCGGTACTATAGGGCAGATCTGCAATCGGGTTGATGGTGGCGATATGGGTCACGGAATTATAGCTTACCACAGCGCTGTAAATGATATCAGTTAAAGTCGACTGATCCCAACTCAACAGGATCAGGTTGTCGCTGGTAATGGTCGCCGGATCCATGGCTTCGCTGAAAGCAACCGTAATCATGCTGTTTACCAGTACACCTCCAACCATGTTTTCGTCGTCGGAGGTATCGGGGACCGTAGAAAGAATGGTGGGCGGCGTGGTGTCGAGGGGTGCCGGTTCAGTGGTAAATTCCCAGGAATAAGCGGCCGGCAGCGGGGTACCGTCCGTATCGGTAACCCCGGTGGTAATGGTTGCCGTATAGCTGGTGTCATATTCCAACTCTGCAAAGGGAGTAAAGGTGATCTCATGCCAGCCGTTGTTGCCTATGCTGCCGGCAACCGGACTGCCGCCGCTGGAAGGAACGAGGGACATATGCCCGGCAAAGATGTTAATATCCATGTCCCGGCTGAAAGTGGCGCTGATCGGGCTGGTGGAGATGAGTACGTTGACCGCGCCATCTAAGGGCGTTACCGAAGAAACTTCCGGCGGAATGACGGAGTAGTCGGAAATTTTCGAAATAAAGCCGTCATAAAGTGAATCATATCCGCTGGCCCCGGGAAAAGAGTGGGAGGTTGTCATGCCGGCCACCCAGGCGCTGCCACTGCTGTCCAGAGCGATGCCATGGATGGAATCAGTACCGGCATCATCATCACCAAGAACATTATTCCCGTCACCCCCCAGAAAAGTGGAGTAGATGAAAGTGGTGCCCAGGGGGCTCAGGCGGGTAACAAAGCCATCCACTTCCCGGCCTGTATCACCAAGAATATGGTCATGGCCGCTGATAGGATTTTTAACGGGATAATCAGCTGACTCCGTCACGCCGGCAACAAAGGCGCTGCCCTGGCTGTCCACCGCTATGCCCATAGCCCTGTCAGACAGGGCTCCACCCAGGAAAGTTGAATAGTCAAGTGCCGTTCCAGCGGCATTGATTTTAGCGGCAAATACGTCATATTGGCCGCCGCCGGGAGTGCCCTGGATGGGATGGACCAGGGGAAAGTTATACGTGCCGCTGGACGGCGGCATGACATCACCGGCGACAAAAACGTTCCCCCCGGCATTCACAGCGATAGCCTTGCCGAAATCAGAACGATTGCCGCCAAGATACGTGCTGTAAACAATGGCCGTTCCGGCAGCATTGATTTTAGCGGCGAAAGCATCGTAGGTCCCACCGAAAGCCGATTGAATGGTGGAAACTGAGGCGCCGGGAAGATTGCTTGAAGAGGTTGATCCGGTGACATAGATGTTTTCGCTATTGTCCAGGGCAATACCGGCAATGCCATCACTGCCATTTCCGCCAAAATAGGTGGCGAAAACAAGACTTGTATTGACGGGAGTTGTGTTGTTAAAATTGATTTTAGCGATGAATCCGTCAGAAACGCCGCCAAATGACGACTGCAGGGCGTTGACGATCGGAAAATCAGGTTGGTGGGTGTTATAGGGTGCAGTGCTACCGGCAATGTAGACATTTCCTGAATCTGCAACAGCAATTGTTTTTCCCAGCTCCGTATCAATACCTCCAAAGTAAGTGGAATAGACAATACTCCCGGTGGGTCCTAAAACGGTATAGCAGGCATCGGCTTTTCAGTGTCGTAGGAAGCAATTTCAAAGGTATAGCGGTTGTCGGACAGCAGCTTGAAACTGCCGGGAACCTTTACCCTTTGTCCGGAGATGTCCTGGTAAAGAGAAGGTGATTTCTGAATAATAGTGCCATGGTTAAGTTTGATTTCAAGCTCGCCACCGGCATTGACAGCCAGGGATTCGGCCCCTTCATACTTGAACTTTACTGCCGCAGGATCGCCGCCCGGTTTGACGATAACATCATATTCCAGCTGTCGGTTGTTGCCATAAATCTTGAGGTCGATATTCTCGTAAATTTCCGTATATTTTATCGTCTTGTAAGTAGAAATACCTTCACGCCATTTGGCTGGATCATTACCGATATAGTAATTGTATTTGGTCGGCAGGATGCCTTCGGAGGTAATCAACGGCTTTGCCTTGGCGTTGACAAAGGAGAGATGTAAAAAATCGGTGGTAACACCCGGCGTATTCTTCTGCCGAAACAGATTCAGATATATACCATTCTCGGTAAAGTAGGTCGCATGGTTTGCCCCTTTTTCATAATATTTTACTTTTTTATCGAGTTGACCATCATTCTGAATAAATAACAGGGGCTGATTCCCAAATGATTCCAGAATCGCAGTACGGGTATTTGACTGAATATCATTTCGGGCAGCGTATGATAACGAGCTGATGTTCAGACAGAAGGCCATACACAAAACAAACAAAGTGATGAATAGTGTTTTTTTTGTCCCCATTGTTTTTTCCTTTATTACCCGTAAAACTTTTTTAACTCCGTTTTTTAATAAACTGTTTTTTAAAAAAAGCTGTCAGCATGTATATTTTAACAAAAGATAAAAAAAAAGCTATTGGTACAAATGCGTATTTTGGGGGTTCGAAAATCTGATAGAGGTGTATTCAGGTAGTCAGTGAAGCACAATCGCCGGAAAGTTGTAGGGCTATTCAGGCGGATATCGGTAGATTCTTGGAGAGCTTGAAAAATATCCGTCAGGGGGCAGGGCCCTTTTAAGACCCCGCTGGATAGTATGGAATTAATATTTATCAGTTCGAGCAGTCAGTTCTTCCAAATTCATTAGTAAAACTTTTCAAATCTGTTAGGTCATACGCATTGATAAATCGATACAGGTCAACCCCATCGACATCACCGTCGGTATCACTGAAAATATCCCAGATACAATTACTTTTGGACAGGGTATACCAGAATCCAGGATTGACCTCAAAGGTAGTTGAGAAACCGGGGTTAAGCGGGGAGGGCTGTCCTATCGTGCCATTGGCCTGAAAACTGGTTGAAGTCATGTGAGTCCCGCCATTGGACAGGACACAGGTGGGTATGGAATAATGTGTGCTTTCCATGCCGGCATAGATGGTTTGACTGAAAATCAGTATCATACAGATCGTCGTCAAATATAATTTTATTCTCATGTCATGTTTTTCCTTATCAATTGTTTTAAGGGCCTGTCTTATAACGTGCCACTCTTTATCATAAATCAATAGCCTTGAACCACTCCACCACCTCTCCAATCGTATATCCCAGATACCTCCCGTTCCTTTCCGCCGCTCACACTGGAGTATTCTCCACTGGCTCTGTTTATATATCCACCGCTTACACTCGAGTAATTACTGTAAGCGCGGCTCTGTAACCCACCACTTATGCTGGAGGCTTCTCCAATTGATCTAACCGTTCGTCCGCCGCTGACGCTTGCGTAATCAGCCTCTGCCGAATTCCCATACCCTCCGCTTATAGCGGAATAATCGCCATGGTGTAGGTCCGTATAGTAAAAGGAAAATGCGCTCAACCCGCCGGTCACGCTTGCGTAGTCACCACTTGCTGTGTTCCCTGTTCCACCTGTCAAGCTGCTCCAGTGACCATAGACTTCATTGTGGTCTCCACCACTGACGGTTGAGTAATCCTGGTGAGCAACATTATTACCGCCGCCGCTGATGCTTGAAAGTTCACCGCTGGCCTGGTTATATATACCCCCGCTTACACTGTCACAATAATATTTTGCAGTATTGAAGCTTCCCCCACTCACGCTGGTGCCCATTCCATTGCTGTCATTGCCGGCACCTCCACTTACGCTTGCATAATGACCGTCAGCTGTATTATAAAAACCACCACTTACGCTTGAATACCAATTAACAGCAGAATTCCCAGCTCCACCGCTTACGCTGCTCCAATTATCACTGGCCGTATTTCCTTTTCCACCATTTATACTGGCATAGTACCCGCTTGCGATATTATCGAGTCCCCCGCTGACGCTTGCGTAATGCTCTCTGGCAGTATTACGCATTCCCCCGCTTACAGTCGTCATCTGGCCCATAGTATGGTCAGTTCCGCCGGAATAAACATTTCGACTGACAGCTGCATCATAGGCTAGACTGCCTTCTCCGGTGAGGTTGTTGAGACCACCAAGAATTGAAGAATAATTAGCAAAGGCAATATTCCCATCCTGGGGGTTGGGTCCGCCGCCGCCTGAAACAGAAGATGCAATACCGGATGCCTGGTTATACTGTCCCCCGTTTACACTGGCGTAGTCGTTGCTGGCAATATTGTAATATCCCCCGTTGATACTGGTATCC
>QMMT01000051.1 GCA_003647385.1 Deltaproteobacteria bacterium | reverse complement strand
ATATAATATATATACTTCATTTTAAACTCAGGTCCTTTAAAAAAGATTAATTATCAACAATCAGACGACCTGTATTCCTCTCTACCTGAATACACCTGTCATCATAGAGCCTTTGCATATTAAAGTCTTTAACATTTGTTATTTCAAGTTCAGGCAGGCCATTATCTTTAAGCCATTTTTGAATGATCAATACTTGTTCAGGGTCCTGAACCCGGGCAGTGAATATTTTAATCCTTATGCCGTTATTGATCATTTTTTTAACCAATGCCAGCATGGCGGGAACCGGCGCTCCAATCCTTTCGTATGACGACGCCCTGTTATAATAAGCCAGTGTCCCGTCCAGGTCCACGCCTGTCCATATCCGGGGCAATTTTTGACTTAAAAAATCATAAGATGGAATTGAAGATTCCTCGGAATTTTCCTTTTTTACTTTTTTAAAATATTTTTTTATTGTATTTAGCATACCTGTTTATATAATATAAAATTTGTCGAAAACAAATAAAAAGGACGTATTTCTTTGAAAAAAATTATAGTTTTAATCATAATATCCTTATGTTCCTATGCAAATATTTATGCTCAGACAGAAAAAGAAATTTTTGACAGTGGTGTCCTTCTTTTTAAACAAGGCCACTACCAGCAGGCGATTGATTCATTTTCAAAGCTGATAGAACTTGCACCGGACAATGCAGATGCCTACAAAAACCGTGGTGTTTCCTATATGAAACTGGAAAAATTTGACCTTGCAATCTCAGATTTTGAAAAAGCAAAAAAACTGTTTCCCGAACTAAAAGGACTTTACAGTAATCTTGGGGTGGCCTGGTATTATAAAAAAGAGTATGAAAAAGCCATTGAAAACTATGACCTTGAAATTCAAATGACATCGGACCATCCTGTCACATATTTCAACCGGGCGTTGTGTCTTGCTGAACTTGGCAGGAACAAGGAAGCACTTGATGACCTGTCAAAAACACTGAAACTCAAGCCTGATTTTTACTGGGCAATCTGTTATAAGGCAGACCTGCTTGCCGAAGAAGGAGAAGATGTAAGGGCCATTGAAACGTATAAAGAAGCGATCAAACAAAATCCAAAAGGTACTTATGCAACAGAAAAATTAGTTCTGCTCAAACAAAAGCTTAAAGGAAAAGAAACGTCTGAAAAACCAAAAAAAAAACCTGAAAACGCTAAAAATTCAAGTTCTATGTTTGCCCTTCAGGCAGGTGCTTTTCTCAACCAGGCAAATGCCAATAAAATGAACGCCAAATTACTCAGTAAAGGATTTGATTCAAGGGTATTAATTTTAGACGATTCTAAAGACAGAACCTGGTATCTGGTAAGATCAGGAAGCTATGCAAGCAGAGAAGAAGCCCAAAAGGCTTTATTACCATTAAAAGAAAGCCTCGGCGTCAAACCCATGATACGTCCTGTTGGCGCCTGGTAATATTTTAATTACCGGGTCGAAAATTACCAGGGTCAGACGGAAAATCTGATATTTAAAATATCTCCATCCTCAACAGGATAACCCTTGCCTTCTACATAAATTTTACCGCTTTTTTTAAGTTCTGCTTCACTGCCTGCGTCTATGAGTTCAGTATATTTGAATACTTCAGCACGGATAAAGCCTCTTTCAAGATCGGAATGAATTACCCCTGCGGCGGCGGGGGCTTTTGAACCCTTTCTAACCAGCCACTGCCGGACTTCATCCTTTCCCACTGTAAAAAAGGAGATCAGGTCCAAAGATTTCAAACAGAGCTTTGTCAGGCTCTCAAGGGCTGTTTGTGTTATACCGAGATCTTCTAAAAACTCATCTTTTTCTTCCTGGGTATCCAGCATGGCAATCTCAGCCTCAACCTTTGCAGACACCAGCATGACTTCTATTTCCTGGATTTCACAAGCAGGCTTAAATAATGATAAAAGGGTTTCGCTGCCTAGATCATCTTCAGACACGTTAACAGCAATGACCAGTTTTTTTCTTGTAATAAATGGATAGCTTCTGATCATTTTTTCTTCATCATCCGTCAACGCAATCAACCGTAACGGTTTTTCTTCTTCAAGAATGTCTTTTAACTTGATCATCAACACAAGTTCTTTTTGCTGATCTTCATCTTTTATCTTTTTCACCATGGCCTCAAGGCGCTCGATTCGTTTTTCAACAAATATCTGGTCATGCATGATCAGTTCAGAATTAACCATCTCAAAATCCCGTATGGCATCCACAGATCCTTCGGCATGATAGATGGCATCATCTTCAAAGGCACGGACCACATGGCAGATGGCATCCATGTCTGCAATATCTCTGAAAATCTCTCCTTTGGAGATGGTTTCAGCCTCCATCCTGGGAAGCAGAACAAGATCAATTCTTGCCCTGACATTTTTTTTAGGTTCATACATGTCTACAAGTTGATTGAATCTTGAATCAAGAATATCTGCCGCACCGGGCACTGGTTTAAATGCTTTAGACGGCTCTTTGATCTCATTTTCTGTTAAAATCTGAAACAATGTTTTTTTGCCTGTCTGGGGCAGGCCGATAATTCCAACCTTCATGGCGTAAGCTGTATCCTTAACTTAAATTAAAATTTTACATCTCAGAAAAAATAATATATCAAATTTATGAGCAATTAAACAGACCAAATAAGGAGCATTTTAATGTCGGAAAAGTGTTACACCCCTCCTCTTTTTTTTAGAAACGGTCATATCCAGACCATATTCCCCGTAATTTTCAGAAAAGTTGATATCTGCTACAAAAGGGAAAGGATCACAACCTTTGACAATGATTTTCTTGATCTTGACTGGTCAACCAAAGGCAGCAACCGGCTTGCCATTATATCTCATGGCCTTGAAGGCAGTACCGATAGAGCGTATGTGAAGGGTATGGTAAAAGCCGTCAACGATAATGGATGGGATGGACTGGCATGGAATTACAGATCCTGCAGCGGTGAACCCAACCGGCAGCTTCGATCGTATCACAACGGCGTGACCGATGATCTGTCCTGGGTGATCAATCATGCCAGGCACAGATATCCATATAAGGAAATTGCACTAATCGGGTTCAGTCTTGGCGGGAACCTGACCCTTTTATACCTGGGCAGAGAGAGGCCTGACCCCATTGTCAAAAGTGCTGTCGTATTTTCCGTACCCTGTGACTTAAAGAAAAGCGCCAGGGTCCTGGCAAAACCATCGAACAAACTATATATGAAACGATTTCTGGTCATGCTGAATCAAAAAATAAAGGCGAAAATGAAACTCATGCCCGGCCTGATTGATGATAATGGCTATGAAAAAATAAGAGATTTTAAGGCGTTTGATGACAGGTATACCGCTCCTATTCACGGATTTAAAAATGCTGTTGATTATTGGGAAAAATGTTCCAGCAAACCGTTTATTCCAAATATCACCGTCCCGACACTCATCATCAATGCAGCCAACGATCCATTTTTGCCCAAAGCGTGCTACCCCGTCAAAGAGGTTGAATCCAACAAACAGGTAAGACTTTGTATACCGGAATCCGGCGGGCATGTAGGATTTGTTTCTTTTAACAAACAAAATCTTTACTGGTCGGAAAAACAGGCAGTAAAATTCTTAAATTATAATTCTTTTTTAAATTGACGCGTCATTAGATATTCATACAGCAATGGTGATAATCGGAATACAAGATAGCCGATTTTTCCCATAATAGTGAGGACAAGGATAGATTTTTTCTTTACAATTGCCTTTACAATCTGTCTGGCCACATTTTGTGGGGTATCTTCCTTCCCAATTTTTGTCTGCTCATGGGTGGCAACTTTTCCATCACACCCAAGCGCCCGTGTCTGGAGGTTGGTTCTGATAAATCCGGGACAGACAATCATCACATGAACCCCTTTATGGCGTAATTCACATCTTAAGGACGTAAACAGCCCGTGCAAAGCATGTTTGCTGGCACTGTATCCGGTCCTTCCCAATAAAGGGGCTACACCGGCAATGGATTCATTTACAATAATCACGCCTTTTGATTGAATAAGGCTTGGAAGAGCCGCTTTAGTACAATGCAGGGATCCGTAAAAATTCACATCCATCACCTTTTTAAATACAGCAATATCTGTTTTTTCAAACAATCCTCTCTGGGTGATACCGGCATTATTGAACAGGATATCAATCTGCCCGAATTCATTTAAAGCCTGATTAATTGCGGATTGGCAGGCATCTTCTTTTGTGACATCACACATTAGGGTAAGGATCGGATAATCCTTATTTTCAAACGCCTGCTGCTGGATTTCAAGCATCTTTTTATCCATATCCAGCATGACAATCCCGGCACCCTGCCGGGCAAGTTCCCAACAGGTCGCAAGACCAATGCCGGATGCACCACCTGTGACAAGGGCCACTTTATTTTTTAAATTAAAAGGGTTCATGCTCCGGCAGTTTTTTAAGGTTAAAGATGACCGATGTGATAAGCCCTCCAATGATATGCCAGATCCCCCACCAGCCAACAAGAATCGCCATGCCGCCAAGTCCGCCAAAAAACCCAAACACGAGCACGAGCCCCAGTGCTGAATTCTGGATTCCCACTTCAATGCAGACAGCCCGGCAGTCCCGCTCATCAAGCCCGGCAATCCTGCCTGACCAGTAACCGATATTTAATGCAAGCGCATTGTGTATCAGGACCAGCAACATGACAATCCCAACATAATTTAAAAAATTCTGCCAGTTTGCCGCCAAAGCCGCGCAAACAATAGTTAAGAAAAAAACCAGCGAAAATATTTTAAAAGGCTTTTTCACCTTTTGGGCAAGATTGGGCATATAGTGCCCAATGGACATACCAACGATAAGGGGGATGCCGAGAATCAAAAAAACCGTGGTAAAAACATCCGCAGGATTCAGGCTGACCTGTTTCAAGATACTGGCAGTTCCCGGGTTCATACTGCCCCAGAAAGAGATATTAAACGGGGTCATAATGATGGCTGCCAGGGTTGAAACAGCTGTCATACTGATGGATACGGCGCAATTACCATTAGCCAGATGCGTGATGATATTAGAAACATTTCCACCCGGGCAGGCTGCCACCAGCATCATCCCAAGGGCAATAGATGGATGCGGCTTAACCAGGGTTATCAACAAAAATGTAAAGGCCGGCAAAAGGAAAAATTGTGCCGCAAGCCCAATTAAAGGTGCTTTGGGACTTTTGACAATTCGTTTAAAATCTTCTACTTTAAGCTCTATGGCAACCCCCAGCATCAGCAACCCGATAGCAGCATTAAGGATGGCGATGCCTGTGGGGTTAAAATTCAGCCGAACCTGATCAATTGTTGCAAAATCCATTCTCATCCCCCTGGTTTTTAAAAAAGTTAGGCTTTATAGGCACCCACATTTGCCAGCATCATGCTTGCAGGACTGACCGTGGTCGGATCTGTCATCACGTTAATGCAGCAGACCTTTTTAGAGGAAAAGGCTTCTTCAAGCGCCGGTTTAATATCTTTGGGATCTTCTACAAAAAAACCCTTGCCGCCAATGGCCTCTACCATTTTATGATATTCCACTTTTCCGATGAATGTTCCATTTTCAATGGCGTGGCCAATGCGAAGCTCCTGGCTGTGACGGATCATTCCCCAGCCAAGATCATTGGAAATCACCACTACAATGGGAAGATTTTTTCGGATGGCAGTTTCAAATTCCATAAAATTAAACCCCACTGATCCGTCCCCTGTGATCAGACAGACTCTGGAGTCAGGATTCAAAACTTTGGCAGCATTTGCATAGGGCAGCCCAACGGCCAGGGAACCAAAAATACCATAATCCAGATATCTTCCCGGACGGGTCATGGTTCGGGTCATCCCCATCCACGTGGTGGTATCACCACCATCTGCCACGACAATATCTTCTCTTTCGTTCATAAATTCATCAATCTCTCTGGCAAGCCGCAGCGGATGGATAGGGATGTTTTCAGACTGCCAGTCATTTTGAGACATCTCTTTGCCCTCTTTATGGGCAGTGGTGAGCTTTTCAATCCAGGGGGCAAATATTGATTGCAGTTCTTCTTCAAGTTCGTCATCAATGAGTTGATTGCATATCTTAAGCAATCCTTTCACATCACTGACAATTGGCAAATCAACACTTCTATTCCTGCCGATCTCTTCAGGCTTAATATCCACCTGCACTATTTTAGCTGCCGGGTTAAAGATATCCCCAAAAAGATAATAAAGGCAGATGCGGGAACCTAAGATTATAATCAGATCCGTCTCAATATAGGCGGCAAACCCGCAACCCGGACGAACGGCAACCGCGCCTTCAAAACATAAGGGATGCTCATCTGATACCGTCCCTCTGCCGGACAGGGATGTAAAAAGGGGCATACCTGTCTTTTCAATAAATCCTTTCAACTCGTCCTCGGCATGGGACTGCCATACACCGGTCCCGGCAATCACCACAGGATTCCTGGCCTTTCGGACCATCTGGATCAACTCTGCGGCCTTTGCAGAATCTGCCGGGTTTGATTCCATATCTGTACGAAAGTATCTTACCGCATCTTTTTGAACCGGCGTATTTAATACATCAATGGGAAACTCAAGATAGACAGGCCCGGGTCTTCCGCTCTGGGCGATTCTAAAGGCCATGTCAACATATTCATTGATTCGTTCGGTTTTCTGGCAGACCAGTGCTTTTTTCACCATGGGTTTGATCACAGGTTCCTGGAACATATCCTGAAGATCCAGTTTTTCCTTATTATCCAGTCCGACACAACCGGCAATTAACACCAAGGGGGTGTTTGAAAAATATGCGCTGGCAACACCGGTCAAGGCATTGGTGAATCCGGGACCTGCCGTTACCATGGCAACCCCTGCTTTCCGAGTCAATTTCCCCCAGGCTTCTGCCATAAACAGGGCAGACTGTTCATGCCGGGTATCAAAAATTTTAACATCTGATCCTTCAAGATATTGATAAATCGGCGTAATATGTCCTCCACTCAATGAAAAAATTGTGTCCACTTTTCTTTCGATCAGCGCCTGTGCAACGAGTTCGGCCCCTGTTATTGTTTCTGCCATTTGTTGAATCCTTTTTTAAATAAATTATTATCTTCACACACCATCATCCCGTTTATCCGCAACTTTTACAGCTCCATTAACTGTCCCCCGCAGACATTCAATGCCTGGCCTGTGACATAGGAAGATGCCTCCGATACCAGGAACAAGGCCATATCAGCAACTTCTTGTGGTGTTCCTATTCTTCCTGCGGGAATGGTTTCGCACATCTTCTGCTCCTGTTCTTCGGCAGTTGTATTGAAGAACTGAGCTTCCAGTTCAAACCCCCATTTTTTAAACTCTGTATTAATTTGAGCCGGGCAGATGGCATTTACCCTGATATTTAGTCCTGCAAGCTCCTTGGCCATGACCTTGGTCAGCATTATCACCCCTGCTTTGGACACGGAATAGGCCCCGTTAAAAAGGGCGGGGACCTTACCCGCCCTTGATGCAATATTAATAATATTCCCGCCGGTGGCCGGCATCAGGGGAACAATGGCTTTAGACATCCGGAACACTCCATGAAGGTTAACATCAATGGTTTTCATCCAGGCAGTTTCATCATAGGTATGAATCCCATTGGGCACACCAAATGTGGCACCCGCGTTGTTGCATAAAATATCCACACGATCAAATTTTTCCTGGATAACCGACACCATCTCCCGGATGGTATCCGTAAGGGTCACATCAACATTGACAACCAGAGTCTCCACATCAAAAGCCTGATGCAGTTCCTGACCGATCACCATCATCTCATTCATGGAACCGGTTTTCACATCCGCATTGAGGCCTTTTGGGGCCCCATAGTCTGCAATGATAATATGGCAGCCTTCAGAGGCAAGTTTTTTTGCAATAGCATACCCAATCCCGGTTTTTTTGCCCGATCCGGTTACCAAAGCTATTTTCCCTTTTAAATTTAACTCCATTATCTCCCCTTAAAATTTTACTTTAATCCTATGAATAAGTTTTTGAGCACTATGCCTAATATTTCAAACTAAAGTTTATCCTGACGTCTTCAGTTGATTCAGGTCTTTAATTAAATTTACGGGTTGGAATCTTTTTTTTGTTTCGTCAAACAAAAGTTTTGAGGCAGCATACGTATTGTCGTGGGTGTAAAAAATCCATGCGTCATCTTTAAAAATGCGTTGAAAAACCTGCCTTTTTTCGTTAATCAGGCCTTCGGGGAAGCGGTCATACCCCATGGTGATGGAAAGATTCACCCAAGGATGACCCGGAGCCAGGTCCCCTGCAAAAAGCATTTTGACTCCCTTGGTTTGAATATAAGATAGAATCATTCCCGGTGTATGTCCCTGACTTTCAATGAATTCAATTTCAAGGTCGTTAAGGATCAATCTATCGTTACCTTTAATGAACCTTAACCGCCTGCTCTCTTCAAGCAGGGTTGCAAGCCCGGGGATAAAAGAAGCCTTATCCCTCATATGCGTCGAACGAGACCGTTCAAAATTGGTTTTCCCCACCATAAACTGTGCCTTGGGAAAAAGAAGTTCAAGGCCTGTCCGTGTATCTTCCCATTGTCTTAAAAGACCGCCTGCATGATCAAAATGAAGATGGGAGAGAATTACATGGGTGATATCTTCATGGCCCAGCCCCTTTTTATTTAAGGATTCCAAAAGCACATGATGATCTTCTATAACCTGAAACCTTTTCTTCATATCAGGAGACAGATAAGCACCGGGGCCTGTTTCAAACAAAATCTTGTGGTCTTGTATCTCAATTAAAAGGGCTCTGGAGCCAATATTGATCATATTACGATCATCCGGCTGCATCCAACGACTCCATAGGGCTTTAGGAGCGTTGCCGAACATGGCACCCCCATCAAGCTTCATATAGTTTCCATCCAGAGCTGAAAATCGCAATGATGATTTTTCCATAATTACGGCAATTTGATGTGCTGTTTTTCTAAAATTTCATTGGGCCGGTATAAAATGACCACATGCCCAATCATGCCGGCGATATGGGACTGGGTCGCCTTGGAAATTTCTTTGATTAAAGAATTTTTCTGATCTTTTTCTTTAAAATCATTAAATTTTACTTTGATCAGCTCCGAGGCTTCCAAAGCCCGATCAATTTCTCCTATCAGTGTCTCAGTAATGCCTTTCTGGCCGACAAAAGCCGAAGGGTTCAATTTGTGAGCAAGCCCCCGCAAATACTTTTTTTGAGATCCTTTTAATTCTTTCAAATCCTGTATCCTTTAAATATTTATTTTAAACGCTTTATCCTTCATACCAAAAAACATCCCATAAAAAAAAATTATTTCAGGACCTGGTTCAAGGTGATCGCAAGTAGATTGAACAAATTCCGATGTACCGGCAGGGGCAACGGCAATAATTTAGCCTAAACTTCGCCGGACATCCATGTCCGGCTACGCGGTGAAATCACTGCTCCCGGCGT
>QMMT01000050.1 GCA_003647385.1 Deltaproteobacteria bacterium | reverse complement strand
TTCTTACGGAACTATCAAAGCACTTCACGGAATTGATTTCAGCGTTGAAGCAGGTGCAATTTTAACCATTATCGGTGCCAATGGTGCAGGGAAAAGTACTACTTTAAGGGCAATTTCAAGAATGATTCCAGCCGAACCCGGATCTGTTCTTGAGTTTGAAGGGATAGATCTTCTTAAATACAGTACGGATAAAGTTGTCTCTAAATTAGGCATATCTCACGTACCCGAAGGAAGAAGAATTTTTGGAAACCTCACGGTAACAGAAAATCTTATCCTTGCCTGCTTTGCCAGAAAAGACCCGGAACAGATCAAGAAAGACAAAAAATGGGTGTTTAATCTGTTTCCAAGGCTTGATGAGAGAAAAGACCAGCTTGCCGGTACTTTATCCGGTGGTGAGCAGCAAATGCTTGCCGTTGGAAGAGGGTATATGAGCGGTCGCAAAATCATGCTGTTAGATGAGCCTTCCATGGGGCTGGCACCGATTCTCATGCTTGAAATGTTTGATGCATTAAAAGAAATTAATAAATTGGGCACAACCATCCTGCTGGTTGAACAGAATGCCCGCCTCGCCTTGAAATTCGCCCAGAGGGGTTATGTAATAGAGAATGGGTTGCTCATCCTTGAAGGGCCGGCAGATGAATTACTTAATAACCCGGATGTTAAAAAAGCGTATCTTGGTGCTTAAGTAAAACCGATAAAAACCTTGCCTGAATTTTTTCTGCAAGGTTTTGCTTTAGTTGCATCTTTACGCCTTTTGCAATGGGATTTCCCATTTTTTCATGTATTTCCACACAGAGGTTCGACTTTTTTGAATTCGACGACCCACTTCCGCTTTATTCCAGTCGCACTCATCCAGCAACTTTAAAAGATCCTCTCTATTCAACCTGGTATTTTCCTCTCTTCGATATAAATTTTCTTGAGTAAATTGATTAACTTGAGAATTATTTTCCAGGCTCCATTGGTTTTCTCTTATCTCAATCGGCAGATCTTTGAGTTCAATTTGCTTTGAATTACAGATGACAAACGCATGTTCAATGGCATTTTCCAGCTCTCTTATATTCCCTGGCCAGGTGTGTTCCATCAAGCGCTTCATGCCTTGTGAATCAAGACTTTCTATGGATTTATTCTCTCTCTTATTTCCTTTTTTAATAAAATGACTGACCAGTATCGGGATATCTTCACGGCGTTTTTTTAAGGGGGGTACATGAATGGGAAAGACCTTTAATCGATAGAACAAATCTTCTCTAAATTTTCCCTGCTGCGTCAGTTCATAAAGATTTTTATGGGTGGCGGCAATAATTCTGATATCAATTTTTCTTTTTTTTGAGTCCCCTACCCTTTCAATCTCTCTTTCCTGAAGGACTCTCAAAAGTTTTACCTGCATATATGGCGTCAATTCCCCAATTTCATCAAGGAAAACCGTCCCTCCATCCGCCTCTTCGAACCTGCCTTTTCGATCTTTATGGGCGCCGGTAAATGCCCCTTTCACATGACCGAAAAGCTCACTTTCAAGCAAGGTTTCAGAAAGCGCCGAACAATTTACCGTAATCATTGGGCTTGAAGTATTATTACTGCTATAGTGAATGGCCCCGGCAACCAGTTCCTTTCCTGTACCACTTTCACCCTGTATCAATACTGTGGCATGACTGTTTGCCGCTGCCCGAATGGCATCAAACACATTCTGCATCACATCACTTTTCCCGATAATATTCCCTAACCGGTATGCTTTTTTAAGTTTTTTCTGAGCATCGTCAGCTGTTTTTTTTATTTTTTTTAATTCGGTTAAGTCTGTAATGGTTTCAACTATTCCTAATATCTGCCCATTATCATCCCGCGCAAGCCTTGCATTTTTAATAACAGCGACATCGTAGCCGTCTTTGTGTTTAAGAAAACATTCTTTGGCTTCTGTCTTTCCATGCCTGATCACGCCGCATTTATTAATATTGGCCGGGCACTCTTTGCCGAAACACCGGCTGCATTGAATGAGACTGCAGGTATTTCCGACAGCTTCTTGTTCGGAATACCCAGTTATTTTTATCATTGATTTGTTCCAGGAGGTTATGATTCCCTGGTCATCAAGCGTAAAAAGACCTTCTGCCATCGTATCAAGAATCTGGTTTAAAAAATTAACATTCCATAATTGATAGGTTTCCATATGTTATCCCTTTTTGGTAACGTTTTTCAATCGTATGTCTAACCATAAGTAACGTTACCAAAAATGTCAATATCTGAATTTTTATAAACCTATTCTTTATTTTCAGATGGTTTTTTTTTATTTTTTTTGTTGTCTGTCACCTGACAGGCATCTTTCATTCAAGTGGATATCCCCATTTTGGGGAGGATATAGACCTGTACCAGGATATAAATTCCCAAAAAAATAAGGACATAAATCATATCTTTCATGTGTACCTCATAATTAAGCGTTAATTTTAAATTCTAAATCATAATATTAAATGTTTATAAAAAAGCAAAGGCTGTGCCAAATATATATTCTGTTGCCATACAGTAAATCTTATTTGATATTTGTCAAAAAACGTTACGAAGCGAAACCGTTTCAAAAAAGTAACGTTCCCTTTTTAATCTAAAAACATTATACACGATCTGAAATTAATGATTTTCTCTCTAATATTTATTATTTTCAATAGGTTATAATATTTTTAATAATCCTGTAAATACAATAAATACAGATGGCATACTTTTTGACTATAATAAATTATTTAGAATTATTATGTTATCCTATCATTTAGGGAGGTTTATTTAAAAATGGGTATAGACAAATTTCAGGAAACTGTGGACAAGGGTGTTACACTCGTGGATTTTAATGCAAACTGGTGTGCTCCCTGTAAGGCCCAGACACCTATCATCAAAAAACTGGCCAATATATATCAAGACCGTGCCGCTATCATTGAAATTGATATTGATGAACATCGTGCTTTGGCCACGAAATATATGGTTCAAAGCATTCCTACATTGATTATTTTTAAAGACGGCAAAGAGATAAAGCGGTTTGTGGGACTTCAAACAGAAACTACAATAAAAAAAAATCTGGATGACTTACTATAGTAGCTGAATTATTCAAGAGAGCGGAGATTTGAAATGGGCAAATGCATCAATCATCCCGACCGAGAAACTAGTTATATCTGTATGAAACACAATATTTACCTTTGTGAGGAATGTCTGGAGTGCCGTGATCCAGATATATATTGCAAGTTCAGACCCTCGTGTCCGATTTATTTTATTACGAAAAAAGGATTTGACGCTTCTAAGGAAGCAGCTTTTAAGGAAGAACCTGTTAAAGAAGAATGTATTGTCACTTTTCAACCGGGAGATAAAAAAGTTACCGTCGGGTCCGGCACAAATTTATTGATGGCAGCCCAAAAAGCAGACATTTACATCAATGCATCCTGCAATGGCAAGGGATCATGCGGGAAATGTCGCCTGGCCATAGAATCCGGTAAGGTAGACTCAGAAAAAACATCGCTCTTAAGTGATAAAGAAAAAGAAAACGGGTATGTCCTTGCCTGTCAGTCAAACATCATTGAAGACATTATTGTCAAAATTCCAAAAGAGACTCTTCAGAAAAAATTAAAAGCCGCCGGAATGGGAGAGGCTGCTACAAAAAAACTGTCTGGTCTTGTGAAAACCATAGAGCCCATTGTTGAGAAGGTCACATTGCAGCTTGATTTGCCGACAATGGAAGATACCATCAGTGATCTTGACCGGTTAAAGCGAGCACTTAAAAAAAGTGGCTATGATACCTCTAAAATGAGTACAAATATCAGGGTCATGCGCCAGCTAACAGAATCTGTCCGGAATGATCAATGGAAGGTGTTGGCCTCAATATTATGGAAAAGATGTTCTTCGGAAATTGTTGATGTCAGTCCGGCCAATCATGAAAAAGAATCGCTTGGACTGGCAGTGGACTTAGGAACCACCTCTATTGTCGTCTATATCGTAAATATGACGGATGGCGCTGTATTAAGTGCTGCATCAGGTCATAACAGCCAGGCTGCATGCGGGGATGATGTAATAAACCGTATTGTCAGCTCAGAAAAAGACGGTGTAAAAAAATTAAAAAAAATGGCCATTTCCACTATCAATAACCTGACAAAACGGGCCTTAAATGCGATCAATGCAGACCATAAACAAATTGAAAATGTTGTGATATCAGGCAATACAACCATGACTCATCTGTTTTTGGGAATCGAGGCAAAATACATCAGGCGAGAACCTTATATTCCAACCGTTTCTGAATTCCCCATTATGAAAGCCGGTGAAATAGGATTAAAAGCCGCCTATTATGCCGGAGTTTTTGTGATGCCGGGGCCTGCCAGTTATGTGGGTGGAGATATTGTTTCAGGCGTTCTCTATACAGGATTTCATGATTTAGAAGACCTTACCCTTTTTATTGATATTGGAACAAATGGAGAAATTGTCCTGGGAAATGATGAGTTTCTTATGACCGCAGCCTGTTCCGCCGGCCCTGCCTTTGAAGGCGGAGGCATCAGATGGGGCATGCGTGCGGAAGACGGAGCCATAGAAAAAATCACCTTAGATCCCGAAACATTTGAACCCAATTATTTAACAGTAGAAAATATGCCTGCAAGAGGAATCTGCGGATCGGGAATGATCGATCTTTTATCTGAAATGCTTTTAAAAAAAGTCATTGGGCAGGATGGCAAATATCAGATAGATACACACCATCCAAGATATACCCTGTTCAATGAAGAACCCGCATTTATCATAGAATTTGCAGAAAAAATTGATTCTGAAGAAGATATTATCTTTACCCAGTCTGATATTAAGAGCCTGATTCTAAGCAAGGCAGCCGTATATGCTGGATTCAGCCTTCTTATCGAACAGATTGGAATGGATTTTTCTTCCATCAGCCAGATGATTATAACCGGTGGGTTCGGACAATTTCTTGATATTGAAAAAGCCATAACCATAGGATTGCTCCCGGATATTGAAAGAAAAAAATTTAAATATATGGGAAACAGTTCCATTGCCGGCGCCTATATGTCGCTTCTTTCCAATACCTATCGCCAGGAGGCCATCGCTATTTCAAATAAAATGACATATCTTGATTTTTCAAGTAACAATTCATTTATGGAAGAGTTCACAAGAGCTCAGTTTTTACCCCATACCGATGCAAATTTATTTCCAACCGTTCACACAGAATAAAATACAAGTGAGTTTATATAATGCTGAAATTTTTGTCAGTCATACAAAAGAATCTCGTCTGGGCCATCCCCATATCCATGATGTTCGGATTAATCTACGGATATCTGTTTAATGCATCTGTTTTAAAACAATTTATTATCCCGGTAACATTTATCATGGTCTACCCCATGATGGTGACATTAAGTGTGAAAACCGTGTTTAAAGGACATGACTATAAACTTCAAATAGTCACCCAGATCATCAATTTCATCTTTATTCCTATCGTTGTATTTTTTATTGGAAAAATATTTTTAGCAGGCCAGGATCCTAAATTTGGACTTTGGGCAGTTGGACTTTTTTTGATAGGCGTTCTGCCGACATCAGGAATGACTATTTCCTGGACCGGATTTGCAAAAGGAAATAAGGAAGCTGCCATTAAAATGGTTGTCTTCGGACTTGTGATCGGATCTCTTGCCGCTCCCATCTTTACCAAGATTTTTATGGGTGCAACCATAGAAGTGAACATGCTTCATATGTTCAAGCAGATTGCAATCTTTGTATTCTTCCCCTTATTTGTCGGCCTTTTAACTCAATTTTTGGGAATGAAAAAATATGGCGAAAAAGTATGGAACCAGAAAATCAAACCTATGTTCCCCCCTTTTTCAGCACTTGGTGTTATTTTAATTGCATTTTTGGCCATGTCCCTTAAAGCAAAACATATTATTGCCAACCCGGGTGATATTCTCATTATCTTAATTCCCCTGACAGTCTTTTATCTACTGACATATGTTTTACTAACCATAGTTGGTCGATTGTTTTTTAAAAGAGAAGACGCTATTGCCATGGTTTTTGGCGTAGTTATGCGTGATTTATCCATTGCCCTTGCCATTGCCATGACGGCCTTTGGAAAAGAAGGAATGACCATTGCTCTTTTGATTGCCCTTGCTTATATTATACAGATTCAGAGTGCAGCCTGGTATATAAAATTTGTTGATGTTATGTTTGGGACATCTAAAGTCAAATCAGAAAAACTATCTGAAGATGAAAAGATAGAAAAGTCACCTGTTCTTGAATTTGAAAAAAATACCTCTATGATAGTGGATGTCAAAAAAATACTCTTTGCTACTGATCTATCTAAATCCTCTCGACATGCCGTTAAATACGCTTGCAGCATTGGTAACAAATATGATGCACAGGTTTATGCCATTCATGTTGTTCCGGATGTGCTGGATGAATACTCTTCCGGGACAGGGATTAACCTGTCAAGTTCAATTGGTAAAAAGAAATGGAATGAGTTTAACCGGAAAAATATTGAGACTGCTAAAACTGCGATCCATGAAAGGATGAAGATGACGTCAAAAAAGGTCCTTGAAGAAATACCTCATTGCCCACTTTCAGATGAGCGTACGATTGTGTTAGCCGGCAACCCGGTTAATGAAATTGTAAGAACGGCACAGGATAAAAATTTTGACTTAATTATTATGGGAACCCATGGACATGGGCAATTTGAAGAAATGATGCTGGGCAGCACCGCCAGTGGTGTTATTCTTAAATCTAAAGTGCCTGTACTTGTGGCAAGACCCTCTTAATTTATTTTAAGAGACCTGCCCCCTGTTTTTAATACAATAAGGAGCTGAATAATAATTCAGCTCCTTTAATTTTTATAATTGTTTAAGAGTTTGTATTAAGGCAGATAAGTCATCTTCATTGGGATGACCCACAGCTTGGTCTGCATCACCAATCCATACAGGCGGTTCAGGTTTTTGTTTTACTTTTTCCAATACTTTAGGATTAACTTCACCCTGGCAGGTAAAGACACCGGCAAGAGTAGCACCATCTGTAAGACCTACAGCGTGCCCTACTGCATTCTTAACATGATCGGATCCCGCTTTAGCACCGTGAGTTGCAAACAGGAACAAACGATCATTTTTGTCCAGTTTTGATAGATACTCACTGGATTTTGGATCGGGTTTACCCGCCATCAGCCAGAATCCCACAGCTGTTAAATCATATCCATCAGTAGAAGGCGCCTCATCAACGGGGAAAATATCAACTTCACCCTCAAGACCTTCGTAGATTGCATCTGCTAGTTTTTTTGTGTTTTTTGACTGACTGGAATAAACAATTAATGATTTCATTTATTTTTCTCCATTATCAATTTTTGTCGTTTGGGAATATCCCCAGCGTTACCTGATTTTACATAGTCTGATTAAAAGCAAAATATATACCAATGCCGCTCAAAACGGTTCAAAACATCATGCTTTATTAAGATTTCTTTGAAATCGTAAGAATTATCTAAATCAAGTCTAGAAAAAATAGCGAACTCGCAGCTCCAACTTATTTTTATTCTGCTTTTCACCAAAGTCTGTAAAGCTGCTGCCAACAAGCAAAGAGTATCGAAGCCGCAGCTCCCAGTTTGTAAAACCGATATACACAGCCTCTGGAGTCAGGGAAAAGCTCTCGTCATCCAGATTAATAATGGTGGTGACGCCTGGAATAAAATATAGCAGGTCAAAGGGTTCTTTCTGGGTAATTTTAGCGTAAAGATAATTACGGCCAACCTGGGTTCCGCCATAGCTCCCTTCACTGATTGAAGCTGCTTTTCCGTAAAGGTCATCAGCATCGTCCACCAGTTCAAAAAATTGGTTAAGCTCCTGCTTTGTATACCCGTCATCGTTATGATAATACTCAATGATAGTGGTGATGTCATTTTCAGTGAGATAACGCAACCCAAGTAGATAACTGGTATCTGCAATCTCCCTGGTTTCAACACTGCCATCAGCATTCAGGATCTTCTGAGCCTGTTTGGGAATGTGGGCCAGCTCACCATGGATCTCAAAATTTGTGGCTAAATTGGTGGAGAAATCAAAGCCATACCGAGTCGTCCGGCTGTTGCCGGTGTATAAAAGAAAATCAATATCCACATCCTGGTACAGCAGGTAAAGTTTGGCAGCCAAATTGAGATTATCGCTCTTTCCAAAATCTTCATTGATATTATCCCCCACCGGTAGAAGCACCGTGGTCAGGGCCATAGTCTGCAATGGCCCTGAAAAACTTTTTATCAAGTCCAGCTCGGCAACAATATAGCCCTCCAGGGACTCTTCAGGGTTATTGGGATCCTTGGTTCGGTTTATAAAACCCACCGGGTTCCAGGCATAACCCTTTCCCCATTTAAATGCCTTTTTGCCCAGATCAATACTGGCCAGAGGGGTTGGTTTAATACTGGCATAGGCCTCAAATATACTTGCTTCATCAACCCATTGCACCTGATCCAGACGGCCGTAAGCTTGAACAAGCCAGTTAAAACTTACAATTTCCTTTTTATAATTACCATCCAATTGAAGGGTGGCGGTAAAACGGTCAAGACTGGAGCGGGAATCACCGTATGAGTCCAATAGGGCAAAGGCGCTGTTTTGATTGACCCTGGCATGCTCCAGTTTGATCTCTGTATAACCACCCCACTCCAGACTTTTTTTCTCAAACTCCTCAAGATCAAAACTGAACTCTTCCTGGGCAACTGCGGAACTTGCCACAAGCGCAAAACTTACAAGGATTCTGAAAATCATTCGATGATACAAAATTTTCCCTTTCCCTTAAAAAACTGCCCGAAGAACATGGGAAAACAGGTTAGCGCAGTTCATCAACCCGGGCCAGGTAATTTAAAGAAAATACCTCATCGGCAAGATCCTTTTTTTGGACCTTGGCATAAATCATAACAGATTTATAGCCTTTATAAAGCGGACTGTCGGTCTCCAGAACAGAGGGACGTACCAGGCCGTCACCAAAATCCTTTGTATTTTTATAGTACAGTGTCTTAATAAGCATCCCGCTGGCAGCATAGCACTCAATGGTGGTGGGCAACACAGATTTTACGTCCACCCACATTTTCAAACTGTCATAGGCAATGGCATTGGTTTTTGCCTTGAGCTCCAGAAGGTAGGTATCACCTTCCTTAATAATATTTTTAGCATCATATTCAGCGCTATAGTCAAGTCGAAGGATATCAGAGTTATTAAATACGCCGCCCACCACAGACTGCAGACTGGTGATGCGGATGGGTTTGCCCACATTGGGGATATAGAGCCACATATTGTCGCCCAGGCGCAGAGTAGAACGTCCCTTTTCACTGGCCGGAGACAAAAACAGGGCCACCATTTTGTCCTGACCTTTTTTCACCGAATAAAGGACAAACTCCTTTTTAGAGCCGTCCGGTTCAACATTTATAAGTTTTCGGTACATCTCATAGGATTGCGTCT
>QMMT01000049.1 GCA_003647385.1 Deltaproteobacteria bacterium | reverse complement strand
TGCCTTTTAAAAGCTGCATCTGTGAATAAGCAGGACGCTATTACCAGAGCTCATCTTGCCGATTATTATATCAATAAAAATCAATTTGAAAAGGCAGGGAAATATTATCTTGAACTCTTGTCCCTGAGTACAAAATATATTGACGCGGGGATGGATCTGGCTGAAAAACTATTGATAAGAGGGTTCAGGAGGACCGCTTTGGATATTTTTTCAAGGGTCATTGCCCGTTCAAAAAAACACAATGCTGCAAGGGAAGTTGTCATAGATATTTGTCTTGCCAATAATGAGATTGAATATCCGCGGGAATTGCTGGAGCAGAGTATCAAAGAGAATCCTTCAAATTATGATATGGTTTATAAGGCAGGACTGGTACACCAGGAAGCGGGTAACTGGGAAAAAGCACTGACATATTTCATAAAAGTTGACCGTCATGTCAGAAGTCATGTTAACGCAAAATTTCAAATTGCAAAAATATATTATATGAATCATAAGATACTTAAAGCAGATGATTATCTGAATCAAATCCTCAGGATAGATCCGGGAAATGAAGAAGCCCTTGCACTTCGACGGAAGATTTGATGACCTTAAGACATTGATACATGATTAATAGATGAAGCCATAAAGCCTGCCCCGAATCCATTATCAATATTTACCACGGCAATGTTTGAACTACAGGAATTCAGCATTCCTAAAAGGGCTGTCATTCCTTTAAAACTTGTTCCATATCCAATACTGGTGGGAACGGCTATGACAGGCGCTTTTACCATTCCAGCCACCACACTGGGCAAGGCACCTTCCATTCCGGCTACAACTATGATGACACATGCCCCCATAATTTGTTCCTGGTAGGCAAAAAGCCTGTGAATACCAGCCACGCCAACGTCAAAGATTGACTCAACCTCGTTTCCCAAGGCTTTGGCGGTTAAAAGAGCTTCTTTTGCTACAGGAATGTCTGATGTCCCGGCAGAGATCACAAGGATTTTTCCAATGCCGGATATTTCAGGCTCCTTTTTTTTAAGCCATAAGAGTTTCGCATCTTTAAAATACTGCGCCTCTTGAAACACTGATATTATTTTTTTGGCTTTTTGTTTTTTAAGGCGGGTGACAAGTATGATATCTTCTCGGACAATCATTTTTTCCATGATACCGATGATCTGTTCACTTGTTTTTCCCTGTCCGAAAATGACTTCCGGAAAACCTTTTCTCAGCGATCTGTGATGATCAATTTGTGCAAAATCAATATTTTCAAAGGGTAGATGTTTAAATTGTTTTTCAGCATCCTCGATGGATAAGGATCCATTGGCCACACGGGATAAAACTTTATTCAATTCGTCTTTATTCATGGCGTTTATACGTTTTTTCAGCTTTGACGACGCAGCCAGGAAAGCCCTTTGGATGATTTTTCAGCCGTTGCTGCATCATCGTCCTGGTCATTTGGAGCCTCATCTTTTTTATCTAAGGCCGCTTCTTTACTTTTTTCTTCATTTGCTTTTGGTTCTTCTATGCTGTCGGAGATATATTTGGAATACCCCCATTTATATCTGCCGAATTTACAATATCCCTGGACATTATTGAACCGGGCATCAATATTTTTTCCTATGGGAATCACATTACCGTCAATATTGGGGTTAAGGTATTCTGAAAGCTCGACACTGCCGCCACCGGAAAGGATGATGGAATCAATATCCCAGTCATTTTCCCACATCCTGTTAAGATCAGATGCAATGGCTGATGCAGCATGGTTATAAACCCGCTTTTTAAGATTTGAAATATTATACTCTTTGCCCCTGATTTTGATCATTCCGGATTCAAGAAAATTGAACATTCTGTAAAGTTCAATAGTGATGTTGCTTTCCTGTCTTAACTTATTGGCAATCACGGAAAAACACTTTGAAATACCGGTATCCATGGTACAGGAACCTCTTTCAATATATTGAAGATGATCAAAAATACTAAAATCAGTGGTTTTAAAACCAATATCAACAATGCCCAGCTTCTGGGTTGCAAGCCCCCGATCTTTTATTTTCCCCTGGTCATCAAAAATAAGATTGAAAATTGATCCAATGGGTTGCGGGATGATATGAATTTTATTGATGTTAATTCTCTTAGTTACATCTTTGCCATCTTTATTGTGAAATGTTATTTCGTGAACTCCCTGGATTATCTCTTTAAATTTTTTACTGTCTCTTTTTAAATAGCCAACAGGCAGTCCTGAAATAACATTAATGGGCTCTGAAGTGTCAGTACAGAGACCTGCAGCTGCAATAGCAAGAATTTTGACAAAATCTTCAAGCAGCTTTTCCTGGTCAAGGGTATATTCACGGATATTTGACTGGAGTTCTGCATAGCTGCCAAGAAAATAGGATTTGTCTTCCAGGGTGATATGCAGATTTGAGGTTGAGGCATCATCACCCAGGATAGAACGAAACTGGATATCCGTGGCATCGCCAATAAGTGATTTAAAAATAACGGAGTTTCTGCCATTATATGCTTTGGTAAAACCAAATCCGACATCGATTCCAACAATTTCCATATTATTCTCCTCTTGCACGTTTTGGCACTGTTATCAGGTCAACAGAAGACTTAACTTTAGGTCTTAGATACCATTATGAAATAACTTGAGTCAAGGGATAATGAAATGGATTTGGGGCATTCTTGCACTTCTTCACTAAATATTATAAAAGGAACAAAAAATTATTTTTCAGATGGCAAAATGGAAAAAGACAAAGTATTTGCAATAAAAAAAAAGAAAGTCAAACCGTTTGAATTTAATGAAGAGGTCACCGACGTATTTGACGATATGCTGAATCGATCCGTACCTTTTTATATGGAAAGCATTCAACGGCAATCCCAGCTTGCAGCCCAATATTTTCAGGATGGCAGCCGCATTTATGATCTTGGCTGTTCCCATGGAAACTTAGGTGTGTTGATCCTGGATCAATTAAAGCAAAGAAATCTCTCCATGGTTGCCGTGGATAGTTCCATACCAATGATTGAAAAATACTTAAAACGAATTGAAAAATATGATTATCAATCAAAGGTTGATCTGGTCTGCGGTTTTTTAGAAGATATTCAGATTAAGAATGCATCAGTGGTTTTAATTAACCTGACCCTGCAATTTCTTGACATGGAAAAACGAGACGATTTGATAAAAAAAATCTATCAGGGGATGAATTCAAACGGTATCCTTATTTTAACGGAAAAAACAATTCATGAATCAAAAGTACTGGATGATCTTCAATTGGAATTTTATAGAACCTTCAAGGTTGAAAACGGGTATTCCCAGCTTGAGATCAGTCAAAAAAGAGATGCCCTTGATAAAGTCCTCATCCCGGATACCATTGAAACCCATCAAAACAGAATTTTAAATGCCGGTTTTTCATTGTTTGATGTCTGGCTTAAATGGTTTAACTTTGCCTCAATGATAGCGATAAAAAAGTAACCAATAAAGGTCACACGCAACCAATAAAGGTCACAAGTGAAATATGGAAACACTTCTTCACCAGTTGCACCGCCTGAAAATAGATCATTGCTATGATGAGTTTAAAAAGCTTATAAAAGAAAAAAGAGTATTCCTGGATCATGCCAAAGGTAATTTTTTAAAATTCAAAACAATTCTTGAAAGTATTCCTGACTTTACACCATCATTCACAGATCTTGAAAGCCGTGCCATAACAATCGGTGATAAATCAGATCTAAACCTGGAAGAATATGTCTTGCTGGAAGATAAGCTTAAACAGCTTTGCCCCTGGCGAAAAGGACCTTTTAATTTTTTCGGGATTCAGATCGATTCTGAGTGGCAGTCCTGGATGAAATGGGAAAGACTTAAAAATCACATTGGAAATCTTACCGGGAGACGAATTCTGGATATCGGCTCCAGCAACGGGTATTATATGTTTAAAATGGCGGCGGACAACCCCTTGATGGTCTTGGGTGTAGAACCCCAGAGTTCATTTTATTTTCAATATCTTACCATCCAGAAACTTTTATGCCGGGATAATGTATTCTGCCTTCCTGTTCCCCATGACCAGCTGCCGAAAATGAATCGGTATTTTGACACGGTTTTTTGTATGGGGGTTTTGTATCATCGAAAATCACCGATCCAGATGCTGAAAGATATTTGTGACTCCATGAGACCCGGCGGAGAACTTGTTCTAGAAAACCTCATCATTGATTCAAAACAAAATATCTGTCTTTTTCCAAAAGACCGGTATTCAAAAATGCGGAATATCTTTTTTATTCCCGATCTTCTGGCAATGGAATCCTGGCTTTTGAGAGCAGGCTTTACCAATATCCGTTGTGTGGATGTGACAAAAACATCAGTGGAAGAACAGAGAAAAACCAAATGGATTCATACGGAAACCTTAAAGGATTTTCTGGATCCCCATGATCCTGATAAAACCGTGGAAGGCTATCCCGCACCGGTACGGGCCATTTTTATTGCAACGGCAAATTAGAACTGGACACTCCATCCGGCATTGGCAAAGGCAAATTTGTCCTTGAACCGGTTATAGCAGGCAGCGGCTGCCTCATTGCCGGTGCAGTGGGAAACGGCAATGAGTTCAAGATTGTATTTTTCAAAGGCATCCATGGTTTTTTCCAGTTGTTCATCAGAATTTAAAAAACCCAGGTGGGTTCCTCCAATCACGGAATGAAAAGATGTGTGTCCGGTTTTTTTTGAAAAATGATTCATGATGTTGACAATGCCGGAATGGGCACATCCTGTCAGGATGACAGGGCCGGATGATGTTTCGATCAAAAGAGAGGCGTCATCTTTTAAGGGGTCCTGGATAAATGAATCCCCTTCTTTAATTAAAAGCCGCTTGTCCTGTCCTTCAAAGTCAGTCAATCGTGGGATCACGCCTGAAAAAAAGATACCTTTAGATATTTCTGAAAATTCTTTTTTAAAATGAAATCTGGCAGTCATGTCTGTCTCGAGGCGATCCTGGCTGAATGGGATACCGATATACCTTTTTTCAGTCTTATCTCCCTTTTTTTTGCTGGAATATTTGGGAGCAAAAATATCCGGGTGGGCATAAATATCAATTTGTTCTTTGCACGGCATTAAATATTCAAGTCCGCTGGTATGGTCGTAATGACCATGGCTTAGAACTATCTTTCGGATATCAGGCAGATGAATGTCTAAGACTTTTGCATTCGTCTTCAGTGTCATTCCCTGGCCCGTATCCAGAAGGATTTTTTCATTGTTTTTTTCTATGAGGGCTGAAAATCCATGCTCGCCTGTGATACCTTTTTGGGCAGTAGCCCTGTTCTCGCACAGTATCGTAATTTTTGTTTTTTCCAAAATGATTTTCCCTGTTGTTTTATGCGTTACAATAAAATGGGGTCTGTCTGGTAATGGGTCATATAGTATTGATTGTCTTTTTCGAAAAACACAATCCCTTCAAGATAGCCCACATCCCCTGCTGTTTCATGTTTCAGTCCGAGCTTAAACTCTTTTAAAGGAAAGATATTCCAGTCATGGGAAACGCAGATGGCAATCTGATTTTTTTTAAGGTTTTTGATTTGTTCAACCATAAACTCACTTAAAAGGTCAGCGGTTTTTTCAGGGTTTTCCATTATAGTGTCATCAATGCGGTTATCAAACCAGTTTCGCAAAAAAAGATCGTTTCCCTGTTTTTCAATCAGGGGGAGAGCTTTTTCTATATCTTTTACGTAAAATGGTGTGAGCATTCTTTCAAGGCAATTGTGGTCAATGGTTTGATTGTTTTTTTGGGTAAAGCCTTTGTCAATTAAAAAGGCAGTTTCAATGCATCGCCCCATAAAACTGGAACATAATTTTGGTACTGGATTCGGGCGGATGGCAGCACCAAAATCAAAGGCAAAGTCCTTTCCCTCGTCTGTTAAGCCCATAAAGGGTTCCAACCGGGTTTCTTCAGTGAAAAATCTGGCTGAATGTCGTATGATCAGACTTATCTTTTTGATTCCATCATCTAATAAGTAATTGATTGTATCCATAGTCTGCTTTGCTTTAAGTTTATATTCTTTTGCCATTTATGATGCACTCCTGAAGATTTATCTTTGCTTGAATAGGTTTCTTACTCTATGCTATATGAGCTGTCAAGCGTGAGAATATATCTTTACAGGAGCAATTTCAATGACACATAGGACAATAGAACCGGCAGGAAAATTCTTAGCCTCCGCACCGGGAAAGAGTGTTTTGTGAGCCTGAAAGAGTATATTAAATCCTTGAAAAATTATAAAGGATTTGCAGGGGATATTGTCTGCCACAAAACACTTCCACCCCAAAAAGCAGTTTTTGCTTCAACCAGTCCAGAATTTAAGAACAATTTATCCCCCTTGTTAGAATTTTTAGGTATCAAAAGGCTTTACAAACACCAGAAAAAAGCCATGGATTTAATCGGGCAGGGCATCCACACTGTTATTGCCACCCCTACAGCCAGTGGGAAAAGTCTTATCTATAATCTTCCCGTGATTGATCAACTGATGGATGATCCGCAATCCCATGCCCTTTATCTGTTTCCTTTAAAAGCCCTGGCAAGGGATCAGCTTTTAGTGGTCCAACAATTACTAAGTATTACAGGGGGAAAAAATAAGGATGCCCCGCCGTTAAAGGCTGCCGTCTATGATGGGGATCTGTCTTCTTATCAAAAATCAAAAATCAGGAAGGCTGTGCCGCATATTCTGCTGTCAAACCCTGAGATGCTTCATCTGGCCATGCTGGCCCATCATCATTTGTGGGAAAATTTTTTCAAACATTTAAAATATGTTGTTATTGATGAAGTTCATACCTATCGGGGGGTAATGGGATCAAACATGGCCTGGGTGTTTAGAAGACTTTTAAGGATCTGCCGCCTTTACGGGGCAAGTCCAGTATTTGTTTTTTGTTCGGCAACGATTGCAAACCCGGCACCCCTGGCCCGGAAACTAACAGGTCTTGATGTCAGGGTTGTAGATGAATCAAGTTCTCCCAGTGGCAAAAAAGATGTTCTTTTAATGAGAGGGCTTGAAGGAGCGGCACAGACAGCAATTGCTTTGATTCATTCAGCTGTTTTCCGGGAATTAAGAACGATCTGCTATACACAATCCAGAAAAATTACTGAATTGATTGCCATATGGGCATCTAAGAGAGCCCCTTCTTTTTCAGACAGAATCAGTGCGTACCGGGCTGGTTTTTTGCCGGAAGAAAGGAGAATAATTGAAAAAAAACTTACTACAGGTGAGCTTTTAGCTGTGGTGTCCACCAGTGCCCTGGAACTGGGGATTGATATCGGGGACCTGGATATATGCGTATTGGTCGGGTATCCCGGAACTATTATGTCTACCTGGCAGAGAGCCGGTCGTGTCGGTAGAGATGGCAAGGATTCGGCATTGATACTCATCGCCCATGAAGATGCATTGGATCAATATTTTATTAACCACCCGGATGTTTTTTTTAATATGCCGCCGGAAAAGGCCATTATCAATCCCGGCAATATGGTAATCATGAAACAGCACCTGGAATGTGCAGCAGCAGAATTGAGCCTGGATCGGCTTGAACCCTTTTTAAATGACAAGGCAACAGGTAATGCCATATCAAAACTGGAATATTCCGGCAGGCTTTTAAGAAGCCGTCAGGGAGACATGTGGTATGCTGCCCGTAAATCACCCCACAGGGATGTTAATCTGAGGGGAACCGGAAAAAGTCTTCCCATCTTTCTTGAGAATACCAAACAAAGTCTTGGCGATATTGACAATCACAGATCCTATTTTGAAACCCATAAAGGCGCTGTTTATCTGCACCGTGGAAAATCTTATATTATCACCCGGTTCGATCATGAAAAGAAAATTGTTGAAGCAAAGAGAAAAGATGCGCACTATTTTACAAAGGCACGGTCTACAAAGTCTACAAAGATTATTGAACAGTTTGATTCATGCAGCGTCAAAGGCACCAGAGTCGGATTTGGAAAACTAAAAATAACCGAACAGGTTACAGGCTACGACAAAAGACTTGTATCCAATCAAAAATCAATCGGTATCATTCCATTGGATCTGCCAAAACTTGAATTTGAAACTGAAGGGCTCTGGATTGAAATTCCAGATGATGTGAGAGACAAAATTGAATCTGACCGTATGCATTTTATGGGCGGGATTCATGCGCTTGAGCATGCAGCCATTGGCATAATGCCCCTTCTTGTGATGACGGACAGAAATGATCTGGGGGGAATTTCCATTCCGTTTCATTCCCAGACCGGCAAGGCAGCTGTTTTCATATATGATGGTGTTCCTGGCGGTTTGGGCTTAACCAAACAGGCATTTGACCATTCACAAGAGCTCCTTGAAAGAACCTTTGATGCCATAGCATCATGTCCGTGTGAATCAGGGTGTCCTGCCTGTGTGCATTCTCCTAAATGCGGGTCCGGAAACCGTCCCATTGATAAAGTATCCTCTTTAAAGATCCTTGAGATGATTTTATCCGGTAAAGGAAAAGAAACGGTTTATAAAATCAATGAACCCAATTTTGAGCCTGGGTCTGAGCCCGGTTCCAAACCCGGTGTTGGATCTATATCTGAAGAAATATCAGAGTTTAATTTAAAAACAGCTGATAAAGAAAATTTACGGTATGGTGTCCTTGATATAGAAACCAGAAGATCTGCCAAAGAGGTCGGCGGATGGAACAAGGCTGAAAAAATGGGGGTCAGCTGTGCCATACTCTATGATTCAAAGAAGGATGCTTATCTGGAATATCTCCAGGATGATATTGCCTTGCTCTGTGCAGATCTTCAAAAGTTAGATCTGGTCATCGGGTTTAATATTATCAAGTTTGACTATAAGGTCTTAACCGGTCTGTCAGATTTTGATTTTTTTTCTCTGCCCACCCTGGATATCCTTATAAAAGTTCATGAAAGATTGGGATACAGGCTTTCCCTTGATCACCTGGCCACGCAGACCCTTGGCAGCAAAAAGAGTGCCGATGGTCTGATGGCACTCAAATGGTGGAGCCAGGGTAAGCTGGACAAGATAATAGCGTATTGCAAACAGGATGTAAGGGTTACCCGGGATTTATATCTGTATGGAAAAGAAAATCAATTTCTGGTTTTTAAGAATAAGGCCGGCAACCAGGTCAGAGTTCCGGTTGAATTATGAAAATATGGGTTGAAATACACATGACAATGACAATTAAGGAATACAGGAGAAAAAATGGTGGGCAGAAATTATATAGGCCTGTGGGCCGATTTTTTTCAGGTTCCCGGATTGGTGTGTTAACACAAGAACAGGGATGTTGCCAAATTTTTTTGCAAGATTAAGGGCGAATCCCGGTATTTTCATGGCTTTGGTTTTAGCTTCAATAAGCACCAGAGGTTTAGAACCGTCTGTAATGATAAAGTCAACCTCACGCTTTGAAAGATCCCTGACAAAATGCAGTCTATAGTCTCCAAGACCGTTTTCATTAAGCGCATGTATAAGCCTTAGAAG